>DASWCW010000155.1:0-17040 GCA_036395835.1 Xanthobacteraceae bacterium | reverse complement strand
GTGGCTGGAGCACGTCACCGATGTACAGTATGGCGCCGGAACGGGCGCGTCGTCGCGCAACTCTCGGCAACAGTAATTCACGCCAGAAGCCCAGAAATATGAGGCTTACGAATGCTGAATTCATTCCTGAGAGCTTTCGTCATCGCACTCGCATTGATTGGACCGGCAATGGCACAAGAGCGCATCGTGATTTCCTCTGATTGGGGCAAGGTCAATGCCGAGCTGGTCGACAACAAAGCGTCCCACTCGCTGGTCCAGATGTTGCCGCTCACAATCGAAATGCGCGATCACCTACGGCAGGAAAAAACCGGCGACCTGCCTTCGCCGTTGCCCAGCGTCCATCGGCAACTCGACTTCTCGACCGGGACACTGGGACTCTGGAACTCAGATCACTTTGTCATCTACTACCGTAACGGACGCGTGCCTCAGCCGGGAATCATTTTGCTCGGGCAAGTGACCGGTGACGTTTCGATTTTTGATCGGCCGGATCCAGTAACCATCCGAATAGAACGCATCAGATGAGGTTCCTCCGCCGGCACTGGCTCGCCCGCCTGATGCGAGGCGGCGCGGTGCATCACGGCCCCAGCGAAGCTGAGCCTTGATCCCGTAGTTAGGTCGGGGCTATCTCGAAAGCCTCATGCCCGGTTCTGATTATCCGCACGGATCGGAGTCCCAATGCAAACGTTACAGCCATGGGAAAGCTGGACGATCTCATCGACAGTAGCCGGGTTTTGTGGGTGATAAGTCAGGCAAAGTGGCGTTTTTAACTTCGCCGGCTGAGACATGCCGGCCGTTGAATAGTAGAAAATGCCAGTCGTGAGCGCACCAAGGTCCTGCGCGGGCTTTCCGCGTGCTGCCATCATCTCTTTCGCTGAATCAATTAGCTCAGGCGAGCTCATCCGCCCGTAAAAGTGCGTGGTGCAGTTCGACACGATATTTGTGTCGATGCCTTTCGGGGGCAACATTTGTGGTCCTCCAGCAGCACGCAGTGCGGCGCGGGGCAAGGCGCTATGGGATTCATAGCGCTATATTTAGCATAGCACGCGCTGGCATGAATACAAGGGCTGGATGGTTAGTCTCAGGCCGGGCGGTATGGCCCCCCACCCACGCGGTCCCGAAACCCCTGCATCCGACACCGCGTCGAGCAATACCGCGCGTCAGACCGTACGGCAGTAAACCGCTCGCCACACACCACACACTTGCGCCGACGCCGTCCACGTCGAACCGGCACCTCTTCAGGCGGCAACCTAAGCAGCTCGCGCTCCTTCCGCCGGATGAGTTTGTTGAGCGTCGGATTGCTGCCCTTCCCGCGAAGTCCCATGCCGATCGATCCTCGGTTAGCCGTAATGAAACCTCAATGTGGCGAGAAAAAATTGAGCCTCGTTACATGAATTTTTCCGTAATTAAACCTATGTTTCGTTGTGCCGCCGCAAAATCATCGGCAGGTCGGCATTTTTTGACACTCGCCCTCCGGTTGCAACTCAACAAATTGGCCAACCGTGAACATCTATTTGCTGAACGCTGCCATGTTCTTCCCGCTGAGCCTGCCTGTTATGATGGCGTCGGCACAAACTCACCAGACGGCCAGTAAGGAATTCATTCCAATCGTCTCCATGTGGTGTGGCGTGATGAGCCACTTCGGCAGAGGTGTAGTGGCCTTCTCGCAAACAATACGCACACAAGGGTTCACGCCGCAGCTGATCCTTCGCCCGAGCGCGGTGAATTGGGTGCATATACCAGCGATCGCTTGGCCTAGTGGGCATGCTGGCCTTCGTGCTCCGGTTGCTGCTCAGCGACGGCCATTGCGTGCCGTATCACATCGCGGACGCTGCCCTTTAGATGCTTTGCGCTAAGTCGCCGGCATTCCGCGCAGGGAACGCACCCGAGAGCTACACCCAGAACATCGACTATTGCCGCCAGCGTGATGCGGTGATCGAAATCAGCGTATTCATCGAGCACATCGAGAAGCCGAGTGGCGAGCTCGCGGATTTGGGCTTGCTCGTCCGCGGTAGCCGGCTTGGTGCTCATAGCTCGTCGCCCCGGTCGCCATCGGCCAGCATGCCGTAGTGTTCATGCTCGACCCGCTTGAGCAGTCTATGGGCTTCGTAGTGCAGGAAGAACGCCAGCCGCTGGTCGCACCCGCCGGCCCTCGGCCAGGTCGGCCGCTAGTCGGGTCACCAGATCAGGCTTAGGCATGGGCCGTCAGTCCACAAATCAGCGGCACAATATCGCCACAATTGGCTTTGCGCAAGAAAGTTGCGCGGGCTAGCGGTCAATTGGGGCCGCGGCCGCGTCGGTGGTGTAGGTGAAGTCAGTGGTTTTTCCTCTATCTCTACGCGCGCACGCTTTGCCATTCTGGAAAGGTATTTTGGTATTCTGGTGGAAGATAGAGTAAAAACCACTGACGCCACTGACGTGACTGACGGCTATGGGCGGAACAGCTTGGAAGCTGCTTGCCACCGATCTTTGAAAGATAACGAGTTTTTGGCGTAGATGACCTGTCGGGCGTTATTGATCCTCCATAGTCCGTCGCGGGCGATATCATTGCGCACCGGAACGTAGCCGCACTCTTCGAGCCGGTAATTGATGGCTTTTCGGTTCTTTCGGTCCCTGATCCAGACCGCGAACTCGCCATCGGCTTCGTTCTGGATCCGCGTTAGGGTCGTAGCGTCTGGGTTGCCCATGCGATCCAGGGTATCGGCCAACTCGGCATCCTCATTTGAGCGGTTAGCGTCGACGATATCCCAGAAAGCCGCGGTTTTTGGCGGCGGGGCCTTCGGATCGAACTGGGAGATGTTGAGGCTGGCGAGGTAGGCGGCGACGTGCCGATCTCCTCCGGCATTGTACCAGCGCCAGAGCTCGGTCCAATAGTTTTTGGGGAAATCCGTGTCCTTGTCGAGATCGGACCAGGCCACGAAATGCCGACGATCGTCAGCCGGCAGATAGATTCCGTCCGCCTTGTGATTGGTGGTGATGATGACGCCGCAACAGTTGATTACAGCATGTTCGCGCAGGTGCTTCTCATCGACACGCAGCACGTCGGGCGGGGCGGCAGTATAGGCTTTCATGTGATCGTAAAACTGGAACCGATTAACGTCACCAAGATCGCGCGCCTCGCTCACGCGCAGGATAACGGATTTTAGGAATCCGTTGAACCGCCCGAGCAGGTGCTGCGGTGACACCTCGGAAAAATTCCAGGGTCCGACGGCGCGCTTTGCCGGCTCGAGCAGCGTGTCCTTGCCTATACCCTGTTTGCCCCCCATCACCAGCGCATGGTTGATCTTGTCGCCCGGGTGCTGCTTACGGTGGGCAAGCCACTGCACGATGTGATTGGTATCGTCAGCAAACACCTTGTGAACATGGTCGAGCCATCGGGTGGCCTTTGCTGGATCTCCCGGCTCGATCGTCGGCGGGCGGTAGAGATTGAAGCAGGTCACGTCGCTCCGCTCGATCCAGCCACCTTCAGCAATTAGGCGATTCCGAATCAGCATGGGTAGACCGGGCGCCCAGGTCATCTGCTCAACTGGACGGTTCTGGTCGAGCCACGTGTTCGCCGGCAGCATCTTCGGCTTTCCGTCCTTGCTGAGTTCAGGCAATGGGATCGGAGGGACGCGCGCATTGACGCTGGCCGCCGGCCAGGGCTCTGACGTTGGGGCGTAGATGTAGGAATGCGCCGGCATGTAGGCGTGAAAGTCATCGAGCGAGACCCCGGCATCGTCGCGGCGGCGATTGTTCACGGCGGCAAGCTCTAGGATGTTGCGGGCATCGTTCATTTGTGCCCCCTGCGGGCCAGCTCCTTGCCGGCAATGCGATCGACTATTTCCGCTACCGTGGCATCAGGCAGCGGCGGCGAGCAGCGATTGTGATTCCATGAGATGATTAGTTCGAGCGCGACGAGCGGATCGATGTGCCTGCGGAGTAGATGGCCGGCAAGGGACGTGATGCTGTTGTTGCGCGATCCTTCGGTGACGCCATTGCGAACGAGCGCACGCCAAACCTCTGTAGGTTTTGTGCGCGCCGGTGTGGCTGCAGCTTTCGTCAGCCACTCGGGTAAATCAGCTAGTGGCGCCCGGTGCGGCCACCATTCCCACTCATAAGAACCGCCGCTGACGTGATTGCTTGGCGGTGCCACCACGAATCCGCCCTTGGCGCGAGTATCGAGGCCTGGTGCGATTGAGGATACGGTGTTTCTGAGTTCCATGTCCGGTGGCGGGCGGAAGTAGTGATGAAATCCGCCACTCCCGGTTCGTGCTCGCCAAGTTGGCGGCAAGCGGCCGTTGCTCTTCTGAAGATCAGTGATTGATTTGAGCCCGCCCTTGTCGACGTCGACGTCGAGCACGACGAGTTCGCTATTGCACGCAATGCCGATGTTGGCATCGGGTCGACAAGCCCACCAATGGTTGACCTTGGTAGGATCGGTGGTCGCGTCATTGCATCCGTGCGGGACATAGATGCCGAGCGGGTGCTTGCCCGGTCTTTCGTCGCATCGAAGGCCTTTTTTGCATGTACAGACAAATTTTCCGGGCCCGTACTCCACGACCGGCCAGATCGGAAAAACCGCCAGGTTGCGCTTCGCGTAGTAGAGCGCGGCTCGTAGCATACGGCCGCTAGCCGTGATGGCTGTCACGTCGCCATTCCCATATGGTGCCGCGAGAGCCATCGGCCCCCTGCAAGACATGCATCGCAGCGCAGTTGCGCAAGGTGAGGGCCGATTCCTCGCTCGACCGTGAATCGCGAAGAGCCGCACCGGCACGTACGGAATATGCCGACTGGTTCGTGGCAGATGACCCTATCGCCAATGCGCAGAGGGCCGGTGCGAGGGCTGCGCATCGGCTGTGATGCTGGCGGCGGTGTTTGTTGCGGGACCAATGGCAGATCGAGCTGCTGCTCGACCACGTCGGCTAATGCGTGAAAATCAAGGCCGGCGGATTGCAGCTTTCGGCCAATTGCCTGGGCGGCGGCGGTGACCTCGCCGGGTTTGTCTGACGCCAGCAGTCGGATCAACTTGCCGAGTTTGGTGGGCGTGGAGGTTATGACGAGCCTCCGTCTTCATGCGGGTGCGCCCATTTCCAGCCGGCGAATTCGAGATCGATGATCCGTTCGCGAACCGCGGGTTCAATCCCGCAGAGATCAATACCTCGACCACGAAAAACGCCTGTCGAAGTGCTTGAATTTGTTGAATTTTTAGATCGAGTTTCGTCGCATCCGATACATTGGGGCCTGGTGGTTTTTTGGTAACGAAACTCAGATTTGCGGCACGCCGGCGAGCAGAACCGGCGTCGGCGTCCTGTGTGTTTGCTGAATGGCAGAATTTTGCCGCAATAAGCACATGTGGGTTGCTGAAGCATGTGCCTATCTCCTAATTGCCCGGCTTGCGTGCGCGGGCTGGTTTTGCTAGGAGACGGGCGTTCCAGAGCCTGTCCCTAGCAGTTGGTGGAGTCGGAGAGACTCGAACCCTCGACGGCGTTGGATACGAAGCCTGCCGTCGCGAACCTGCCGACCCCTTGAAACAACAAAAACGGCGTCCCTTGCGGGCGCCGTTTCTGTTAGGTGGCAGCCGGCTTCGGCACAGCGCCGTCAATCATCTGTTGAAGGGCGCGTCGATTAACTCGCTTCAGTCGGCCGATACGCAGCACCGGAAGATCACCGCGCTGTGCCGCCGCGTAGGCTGTGTTCTTCGAAATTCGCAGGATGCGGGCCGCCTCCGTCAGGCTAATCAGCTGCGGGGTGGCATCGATCTCTTCCATGGCTGGGGGCTCCGAGGCGCTGAAATGGTTGCTACCCGCAATATCTAGCTCGGCCCCATAAAGGGCGTCAAGCCCCAATTTGGGGCAAAATACCAAAAGTTGTGCTCTTGCCCCTAGACTTTCCTTCTAGTCCCATTTAGTGTCGCGCCGTTAGCCAGGGGGATAGCAATGGCAGAGCGGCAATTGACAGACATCGTGCAGGTGCGAATTCGCATGCCGGAGCACTTGCGACGGCGGATCGACGTGCAGGCCACCGAGCGCGGGCGCACGCTCAACGACGAATGCGTGCGGCTTCTTGTGAAGGCGCTCGACGAGGACCCGCAGAAGGTAATTCAGATCCTGCGAGACGAAGTGCGCAATACGATCAAGACCGAGCTCGCCGAGGCCAGGTTCGGCGGCGAAGGCGGCATGACGACACATATGGAAGTCATCAAAGCAAAGGGAAAACGCAAATGAAGGGCCACCTGATCGAACGGTCGCCTGGCAAATGGGCGATTGTTCTCGACGTCAAGGATCCCGCCACCGGCAAGCGCCGTCGGAAATGGCACAGCTTCTCCGGCACGAAGCGCGAGGCGCAGAAGCGCTGCGCTGAGCTCATCACCGAGATCGGACAGGGCGCCTATATCGAACCGTCAAAGCAGACCGTGGCACGATATTTCGAGGCGTGGCTGCGGGACTGGGCGCCGCTGAAGGCTGGCCCGAAGACGCTCGAGCGCTACTGGTCGCTTGCCGGACACGTCACAACGGCGATCGGAACGAAGTCTCTGCAGCAGACCCGCGGCTCGGATCTCGCTCGGATCTATCGCGACATGGCCGCCAAGGGCCTCTCTCCGCGAACCATCAAGCATGTGCACGTTCTGACTCGCGGAATATTCCGGCAAGCCATGAAGCTCGGCGACGTGAAGGTTGACCCCACGACCCAGATCGGCGCCCCGGCAGTACCACCCAAGGAAGCCGCCGTACTGCGCGTCGAGGAAATTCCGGTCATGCTCGCGGCCGTTCGCGGCACGGCGCTGTACCCGATCGCGATCGTGGCGCTCGGCACCGGCATGCGACGCGGCGAGCTCTGCGGCCTGCGCTGGATCGACGCTGACCTCGATGCGGGACGGCTCGAGGTGAAACAGTCCGTCGAGCAGATTCGTGGTAGGGCTCTGCGGTTCAAGGAGCCCAAGACGGCCCGCAGCCGGCGTTCGATCTCACTGGCGCTATCCGTTGTCGCCGCGCTCCGGGAGCATCGAAAGAACCAGCTTGAACAGCGCCTGGCATTTGGTCTTGGCAAGCCGCCGGCTGACGGGTTGGTGTTCACCACGTTGGATGGGAATCCGCGCTCGCCGAACGATATCGGCCAGCGATTCAGCGTCGCGATGACCGCGGCTGGCCTGCCGCACGTCAGCTTGCACACCCTACGGCACACGCACGCGTCGATCCTGATCCGGGAGGGTGTCGATATCCTGACGATCAGCCGGCGCCTTGGGCACAGCTCGGCCGCGATCACGCTCGGGGTCTATGGGCACCTGGTCTCATCCCAAGACCGCGCGGCCGATATCATCGAAGGCGTACTGCTAGGCGGTTGATGCCCATCGTATGTGCCGGCGTGCTGGCATGAAGGAACTGTGTCGGAATTCGACGGATCGTCGCCGGATCGCCAAGCTCTGGGCTCGAGCAATGCTGGCGAGCGCGAATTCAATTTTGGGAAAAATCGAGTCAGCCCGCAGCTTCCGCTAAGGGTGGGCCGAAAACAAAAAGCCCGGCGCGCAGTGGCCGGGCCCTGCTTATTTTATCGGACCCACGTTCTAGTCGCAGATCCAAATGTAACCAGCGGGCGTCCGTCGCCAGCACCTGCCCTCGCCGTAGCCCCACCAGCGACCATGCCAATAGTGTCCGCGACCGCGATGGTCGCCGCGCCAATGGTCGCCGCGCCAATGGTCGCCGCGCCAGTGGTCGGGGCCGCGCATTCGGCCTCCAGCATCTGCTCCTGCCGGAATCAACAGGGCAGCCGCCGCAACCGCCGCAACGAGAGAGAATTTGCGTAGCATCGAGTTTCCTCCGGATTGTTTTCACAAGGTAACAAAGTAACTTAGGCGCTTTAATGGATGAACCGTAGGTGAACAACCTTGCGGCTCATGGTCCTCCGAATCCGTGTCGAGGTCCTCGGCCGGAATCTCCTCGACCAGTAGGCCGGACCCACCTACGGCCTCGTCACGGGCCTCCAGGAAAGAAATGGTAGCAAAACGGTAGCAATTTGGTCCTCTGCCATCAAAAAACCCCCGTTTTTCGGGGCTTTCTTTGTCTCACATGCCGGGCATTCTACCCGACGGCGGCAGTTCGATCCCGGCGGCTCCTGGGCGAACCTAATGCAGGGAAACCGGCCCGCGCCCGGCGGCATCGACGCCGACCGCGGGGGTCAGTGCGCCCGGCACCTTTGCGGCGACCGGCGGTGAGCCGGCAACGGCCTCGGCCGGGCGGCCGACGATCGCGAACAGCAGCGGACCGGCGAGCAGGCGCTTGGCCACGCGCCGGGCATCGGCGAGCGTGACCGCCTCGATGAGATCCCGGCGGCGCTCGACATAGTCGATGCCGAGATCATCGAGCTGGAGCTGCACCAGCTGGCCGGCGATCTTGCTCGAGGAATCGAAATTGAGCGCGTAGGCGCCCTTGAGATAGGATTTCGCCTTGGCGAGCTCTTCCTCGGTCGGCCCCTCGGCGGCGAGCCGCGCAATCTCGCGGGACAGGACGTCGAGCGTCTCCTCGGCGCGATCGGCGCGGGTCGCGGTGCCGCCGCTGAAGACGCCCGCATGATCGAACGGATAAAGCCCGGTGTGGACCGAATAGGCCAGACCGCGCTTCTCGCGGACCTCGCGATAGAGCCGAGAGGCGAGCGAGCCGCCGCTGAGCACGTGGTTGACGAGCGCTCCGGCGATGAAATCGGGATCCTTGCGGAGGAGGCCGGGCCCGCCGAACTGGATGACCGTCTGCGGCACGTTGAGATCGACGCGAATCAAGGAGCCGAGGCCCTGCGGACTCGCCTCGGGAATCGCGCGAAGCTCCGCCGCGTACGGCAGCGCGCCGAACATTTCGTCGAGCATGCGGCCGAGCGTCGCCGCGTCGATGTCGCCGACCGCGCCGACCTTGAGGTTGGCGCGGGCGAACACCCGCCGCGTATAGGCTTTGAGATCCTCGACGCTGACGCGCGGCAACGAGTCGAGCGTGCCGCGCACCTGGCGCCCATAGGGGTGGCCGGGGAACGCGGCGTCCCACCAGCGCAGGCTCGCGATCTCCTGCGGGCTGGTGCTGGCGCGGCGAATGGTCGTGAGTATCTGGACCCGCACGCGCTCGATCGCTTCCTGCTCGAATCGCGGCTCGTTGAGCGCCAGGCGCAGCAGATCGACCGCGGCGTCGCGATGCCCGGCAAGCGTGCGCAGCGTGCCGCGAAAGAAATCGCGGCCGACGCCGAAGCTCATCTCGATGGCGTGGCGTTCGAGCTGCTCGTGGAACGCATTGCCGTCGAGCGGGCCTGCGCCTTCGTCGAGCAGATCGGCCAACATGTGGGCGAGGCCGGATTTGTCCGCCGGATCCTCATCGGCGCCGCCGCGGAATGCGAAATCGATGGCGATGAGCGGCGTCGCGGGCTCGCGCACCAGCCAGGCTTCGATGCCGGACGGGCTCACCACGCGCTCGATCGCGGTCGCGGCCGGCGCCGAAGCCGCCGCGCCGAGCAGGAACGCCACCGCGAGCGCCGCCATTGCGGGCCGCCGCATCGATCGGCCGGGCAGGAGCTTCATGAGCGGTCCTCGCGATTTGCCGCATCCTTGACGAGATAGCCGGTGACGGAGCGGCGCGCGTCGAGCCAGCGGCGGGCGGCGTCGCGCACCCGATCGGCGCTGACCGCGCGAATGCGATCGGGCCGCGCGCGCAGATCCTCGATGGTGGAGCCGGTCGTCAGCGCCAGCCCGTAGAAGCGCGCCAGCGCCATTTGATTATCCTGCGCATAGACGAAATCGGCGACGAGCCGGGTCTGGGCGCGCGTCAATTCATCGGCGGTCACCCCGTGCTCGGCCACCTCGGCGATCACACCGTCGAGCGCCTGCTCGAGCTGCATCAAGCCGGTGCCCGGCCGAGGCGAAGCATAGACGCCGAACCGCGTCGCATCGAGCGCGACGCCGGCGTACCAGGCGCCGGCATCCGCAGCGAGACCCTTGTCGACCACCAGCGTACGGTAAAGCCGGCTGGTCGCTCCTCCGCCCAGGATATGGGCGAGCACATCGAGCGCGTCGGCGTCGGCGCGCGCGGTCGCGAACGAGGGGACCAGATAGCTGCGGTTCACACTCGGCTGCGAGACCCGGGGATCCGCGAGCGTGACCCGGCGAATCGAAACCGGCTCCGGCTCCTGCGGGCGCACGCGAGGGCCGAGCTCGGAGCGGCGCGCGACCTGGCCATAGGTCTGTTGCGCCAGCGCCCGGACTTGTTCGGCGTTCACGTCCCCGGCGATGACGACGACGGCATTGTCGGGCGTGTAGAAGCGCCGGTAGAACGCCAGCGCGTCCTCCCGCGTGAGCGTTTCGATCTCGTGGCGCCAGCCGATCACCGGTCGGCCGTAAGGATGATTGAGATAGAGCGCCGCCTGGACCTGCTCGGTGAGCCGCGCGGCCGGATCGTTGGCGACGCGCTGGTTGTGCTCCTCGAGCACGACGTCGCGCTCGGGCAGCACATTGGCGTCGGTCAGCACCAGGCCGGTCATGCGATCGGCCTCGAATGTCATGACGGTCTCGAGGTGCTCGCGCGGGACCCGCTGGTAGAACGCGGTGTAATCGGTGGAAGTGAACGCATTCTCCTGGCCGCCGATTTCGTTGATGGTCTGCGCGAATTTTCCGCCCGGACTCTTGGCGGTGCCCTTGAACATCAGGTGCTCGAGAAAATGCGCGAGCCCCGACCGGCCCGGCGTCTCGTCGGCGGATCCGACCCGGTACCAGATCATGTGGGTGACGACCGGCGTGCGATGATCGGGGACGACGACGATCTCGAGCCCATTCTCCAGGGTGAAATCGGAAACGGCGATCCTGGGGGTCTCGGCAAGGCAGGTGGCCGTCAGCGCCGCGGTTGCGGCGAGCACGGCCCAGAAGGCGGAATGTTTCGACACGCTAGATCGCCTCAATGATGATGACCGGCCGCGAAAGCGGCGAGCCTGGGGCGTCGCCCCGAACGTGCGCGCATGTGCGAAGACCCCTCTGCCCCGCCCTGAGCTTGTTGCGAAAACGGTCGAGCCGGTCGGGGATAAACCCTTGGATCAGGGCGCTTTTGCGGCGCGGTCGCCGAAAAACGATTCATATATTAGACCGGCGACTCCGGCAACGATCGCCGCGTCCGCCAGGTTGAACACGTACCAGCTGAAGCTGCCGACGTGGAAATGCACGAAATCGGCGACCGCGCCGTAGGCGAGGCGGTCGACCGCGTTGCCGATCGCGCCGCCGATGATCAGCCCGAGCGAGAGCGCGGCGAGCCGGGTGCGCGTGCGGGCGAGCCAGATCCACAGCAGGATCACGGCTACGGCCTTGCCGAGCAGCAGGATGAGGCCGCCGAGGGCGGTCTGCTGCTGCAGCAGCCCGTAGCTGATCCCCTGGTTCCAGATCAGCCGCAGGTCGAGCACCGGCGCGAGCGGCACCACGCCTTTGTGCGCGAGGCCGAAGCCGAACAGCAGCCACAGCTTGAGCGCCTGGTCGGCAAGGCACGCGGCGGCGGCCGCCGCGAGGCCCAGCCCGCTCAGGGGGCCGAACAGATAGGAATGAAACCGTTGCATGGACCCCGCGTGTAACGTTTTTCCCTTCACGCGAGGCGAACTCCGCTTCCCCTCTCCCCTTGTGGGAGAGGGTGGTTCCGAGCGTAGCGAGGAACAGGGTGAGGGGTCTTTGAGCTGTCAAGAAACCCCTCACCCGGCTCGTTGCTCGCTTCACTCGCAACGAGCCACCCTCTCCCACAAGGGGAGAAGGGAAGCGCGCCCGCCGCACTCGCCGCGTATTTATACGCCGCCGCTGCTAGCATAAGCTTCCTACTACTCCGCGGCTTTGCGCATGGCTTCCCATTCGCGCAACGCCTGGGCGTCGCGCGGCGAGACGTCGGGATATTCCGGATCGGAGCCCACGCTCGGCAGGATCTTCCAGGAGCGCGCGCATTTCCTTCCCTCCGCCCGGCGCGGCTCGACCGCAACCCCCGGCACGTCCTCGAGCCGGAAGGCATCTGCCGGCCCCTCGCCCGCGACGAGGCTCGCCGTGCTGGTGATGGCGACTTCGGCGAGATCGACGCCGTCGAGAGCCGACAAAAGCGCGCGATCGGTCACGTAGATCACCGGCGCGGCCTCGAGCGAGGAGCCGATGCGTTTTTGCGCGCGCTCGATCTCGAGCGCACCGGTCACGACGCGGCGAACAACCCGCACTTTGCGCCATTTCTCCGCGAGCGCCTCGTCGCGCCATTGCGCCGGCACCGGCGGAAAGGTTTCCAGATGCACCGAGCCCTCCGCCGCGGGATAGCGCGAAAGCCAGGCCTCTTCCGCCGTGAAACACAGCATGGGCGCGAGCCAGGTCACGGTCGAGCGGAACAGATGCTCGAGCACATTGAGGCAGGCCTTGCGCGTCACCGACGAGATCGGATCGCAATAGAGCGCGTCCTTGCGCACGTCGAAATAGAATGCCGAGAGGTCGACGGTCATGAAGGCGTTGAGTGCCGCGAAAATCCGCTTGTAATCGAAGGCCGCATAGGCCTCGCGCACCAGCGCGTCGAGCTCGCTCAACCGGTGCAGCATCAGCCGCTCGAGCTCCGGCATCGCCTCGAAGCGCACCACATCCTCGGCGCGGAAATGCGCGAGGCTGCCCAGCATCCAGCGCACGGTGTTGCGCAGCTTGCGGTAGGTATCGACCGTGGTCTTGAGGATCTCGGGACCGATGCGCTGGTCGTCCCAGTAATCGCACGAGCCGACCCACAGCCGCAGGATGTCGGCGCCGCTCTGCGCGATGACGTCCTGCGGCGCCACCGTGTTGCCGAGCGACTTCGACATCTTGCGGCCCGCTTCATCGAGGGTGAAGCCGTGGGTGACGACCACGTCGAACGGCGCGACGCCCCGGGTCCCGCAGCTCTCCAGGAGCGAAGACTGGAACCAACCGCGGTGCTGGTCGGAGCCCTCGAGGTAGAGCACGGTATCGGGACCGCCGTCCTTGCGCCGCCGGACTTTCAGATCCTCGCGGACTTCCAGCGTGAACGCGTGGGTCGATCCGGAATCGAACCAGACATCGAGAATGTCGTCGACCTTGGTCCAGTCCCGCGGATCGTGTTCGGGGACAAGGAAGCGCGCGGCGGCGCCGTCCGCATACCAGGCATCGGCGCCTTCGCCCTCGAAGGCGGCAAGGATGCGGGCGTTGACCTTGTCGTCGCGCAGGATCTCGACCGAGCCGTCCGGTTTTTCGCGCACGAACAGCGGGATCGGCACGCCCCAGGCGCGCTGGCGCGAGATCACCCAATCCGGGCGGCTCTCGACCATGCCGGTGATGCGGTTCCTGCCCTGCTCCGGCACCCAGCGGGTCGCCGCGATGGCGGCGAGCGAGCGCGCGCGCAACGTGTCGCCCCGCCCGGCGATGTCGCGGTCCATCGCGATGAACCATTGCGGCGTGTTGCGAAAAATGACCGGCTTCTTCGAGCGCCAGGAGTGCGGATATTGATGCTTGAGGCGGGAGCGCGCGACCAGCATGCCGGCCTCGCGCAGCGCCGCGATAACGGTGTCGTTGGCGTCGCCCTTCTCGCCCTGCTCGGTCAGCACGCGCTTGCCGACGAATCCCGGCGCGTCGGAGGTGAAGCGCCCGTCGGCATCGACCGTGAACGGGATCGCGGTGTCGATGCCGCGCGTCCGCAGTTTCGCGTCGTTCGCGGTCCAGATCTCGAAATCCTCGCGGCCATGCCCGGGCGCGGTGTGGACGAACCCGGTCCCGGCGTCGTCGCTGACGTGGTCGCCCTCGAGCAGCGGCACCGGAAAACGATAGTATTTGTTCCAGCCCGCCAGCGGATGCGCGCAGATCTTTCCGGCAAAGAAGTTTTGCGCGATGTCGGATCTGCGCTCGTACTGCTCGACGCGGGCTTCCCGCATCACTTCGGGCGCGAGACGGTCGGCAAGGATCAGCCGATCGCCCCTCTGCAACCAATTGCCCGGCGGCGCCGCGGTCACTTCATAGAGGCCGTAGGCGATCTTCGAGGAGAACGCCACCGCGCGGTTGCCCGGCAGCGTCCATGGCGTCGTCGTCCAGATGAGGATCGCGGGCTCCCGCGCGCTGGGACCGTCCGCGGAAATCCCGGAATAATCCTTCAGTGCTTCGCGGACCGGGAACTTCACCCAGACCTGATCCGAGACGTAATCCTCGTATTCGACCTCGGCTTCGGCGAGCGCGGTCTTCTCCACCACCGACCACATCACCGGTTTGGAGCCGCGGTAGAGCGTGCCGTTGGCGGCGAATTTCATCAGCTCGCGGGCGATCTGCGCTTCCGCCGCAAAGCTCATGGTGCTGTAGGGATGCGCCCAGTCGCCCTCCACCCCGAGCCGCTTGAATTCCTCGCGCTGCACGTCGATCCAGTGCGCGGCGAAGGCGCGGCACTCGCGGCGGAACTCGACGATCGGCACCGCATCCTTGTTCTTGCCCTTGTCGCGGTACTCCTCCTCGATCTTCCATTCGATCGGCAGACCGTGGCAGTCCCAGCCGGGCACGTAATTGGAATCGAAGCCCAGCATCTGCTGCGAGCGCGTCACCACGTCTTTGAGGATCTTGTTGAGCGCGGTGCCGATGTGGACGTTGCCGTTGGCATAGGGCGGCCCGTCGTGAAGGATGAATTTCGGCCGGCCACTCGCTGCCTCGCGCAGCCGACGATAGAGATCGAGGCGCTGCCAGCGCGCCAGAAGCTCCGGCTCTTTGCGCGGCAGGCCGGCGCGCATGGGAAAATCGGTCTTCGGCAGGAACAGCGTCGCGCTGTAATCGCGGGTCATGGCGGCTCGTCGGTGGCGTTGTTTCGAAAAAAAAAGCGGTCCCGGTCTCCCGCCCGAAATTCAGGCGGAAGCCGGGTCGGTAATGGGCCGAATGATCGACGAAACCCCAGGGCGCGCGCGCATGGCGCGCTTCCTAGCAGGCGAGCGCCGCAAGGAAAAGAGCCGGTCAGGCCGTCGTCCCGGGGGCCGAGCACAGCGAGGCAACCCGGGAGCCATGGCCACGGATTTCGCGAATATTGCAGATGGTGTTCATAGGTTCCGGCGCTCGCGCTTACGCGCTCGGCCGGAGTGACCACATTTAGCCTTCCACGAACGTGCCCAGCGGAGGGAACGCCGCCCTCGTGCGCGCGAGCGCCTCGCGCGCGAGCCGCGCGTCCTCGTCCATGCGGGCGATGAGATCCTCGACCTTGGCGAATTTGGCCTCGGCGCGGATCCAGCCCAGGAAGGCGACATCGATCGCCGTGCCGTAAAGTTCCTCCGAGAAATCGAACAGGTTGACCTCGAGCAGCGGCGGGCCGTCGTCGAACGTCGGCCGGCGGCCGAAGCTCGCAACCCCGTCGCGGACCGCGCCGTCGACGCGGGCGCGGACCGCGTAGATGCCGTGCTTAAGCCCGCAATCGGCATCGAGCCTGAGATTGGCGGTGGGAAATCCGAGCGCGCGGCCGCGCCGGTCGCCGGGAACGACCGTGCCGGTCACGAACCACGGATGGCCGATGAGCTCGGCCGCCTCGATCACGCGGCCGGCGGCGAGCGCGGCGCGGATCGAGCTCGAGGAGACCGGCCGGCCCTCGTCTTCGAGCGGCGGCAGGATCTCGACCGCGAAGCCGAGCCGTTCGCCCTCGGCGGCCAGGAAGCCGGGCGAGCCGCGGCGGTCCTTGCCGTAGTGGAAATCGAAGCCGATGGCGACGCCCTTGACGGCCAGCCTGCCGACCAGGATGCGCGTGATGAAATCCTCGGCGGAGAGCGAGGCGAGCGAGCGATCGAACGTGAGCACCAGCGCGCCGTCGAGCCCGCTCGCGGCGAGCAGCCGCAGCTTGGTGTTCTCGTCGGTGAGCCGGAACAGCGGGCTCTCGGGGCGCAGGAACCGGCGGGGGTGCGGCTCGAACGTCAGTGCGACAGCCGGGGCGCCGAGCGTTTTCGCGCGGCGCGCCGCGGCAGCGATCACGGTGCGATGGCCGCGGTGCACGCCGTCGAAATTGCCGATCGCGACGATGCCGCCTGTGAGCGCGGACATGGCCGGGGAATCGTCGCGGACCACGAGAAAGGGCCGCGTCGAGCTCGCCGGATCGCTGCTTTGGGACGGGTGATGCAAGGCGCGCCGACGGTGCCGCCGCCGCGCGCTCGAAGTCAAGCAGGCCGTCGCGGCACCGAGACCACGGCTTCGCCGTCGAGCACCAGGTGCCCGTCGACCATCGCCTCGCACTTGAGCCGCATCCGCCTGCCATCGGCAATGAGCTCGACGACTTCGACGATGACGGTGACCACGTCGCCGATCTTCACCGGCGCATGGAAGTTCAGCGTTTGCGAGCGATAGACCGCGCCGGGGCCGGGCAGCCGCGTGCCCAATACCGCCGAGATCAGGCTCGCGGTGTAGAGCCCATGGGCGATGCGCTGGCCGAACCGGGTCTGCGCCGCATAGACGTCGCACAAATGGATCGGATTGTCGTCGCCGGAGAGCCGCGCGAAGCCAACCACGTCGGAATCCATCACGGTTTTCATCAGGACTTCGCGCAAGCCGACGTGGAGATCCTCGAAATAGAGGAGCTTCAGCATGCGCGGATCGACGGCGGGCTTGAGGCTCGAGAGCGACATCGGTTCTCCGTCCAGTTCGGCCGCGCTACGATGGGCCCGGTTTCGCGGCCGCGCAATGTCAATCGGGCGCTCGACGGGCGCTCCGTGCGCTGGCAACGATCGAGTGGCCCGAAACGTTGCATCCCGTCTCGGTGCCCGGCGGCCCGCCTTCTCGGGCGGGCCGCCGAGACGATTAACCCTATGTTCAACGGATTTCCCGTAACGTCGGGGACTGGGCCGCCGGCGGGCGCCCCGGGGCTGCCCGAGCGCGCGCCACGGGCGGTCCGGCGCTCGACGGAGACGAGGAATGACCGTGGATCTCTCGATGCCGATCCTGGTGGTGGACGATTACAACACCATGATCCGCATCATCCGCAACCTGCTCAAGCAGCTCGGGTTCGAAAACATCGACGACGCCTCGGACGGGGCCTCGGCGCTCTCGAAAATGCGCGGCAGGCGCTACGGCCTGGTGATCTCCGATTGGAACAT
>DASWCW010000154.1:0-3628 GCA_036395835.1 Xanthobacteraceae bacterium | reverse complement strand
GAACTCGACGGGCTCCCGCCAGTCGCCGTGTGTGAACAGCAGCACTGTCTCTTCGCCGCTGTCTTTCAGGTCGAAGGTGACGGTCGTGCCGACCCATTCTGGGGGGCCGCCGACGCAGCGCCATTGCACACGCTCGTTCGGCGAGAGCTCGGCAACTTCCATGACGGCGCTCGGCGCCGGGTCGCCGAAGAAGAAGCTGAGCTTGCCGCCTACTTCGGGGTCGCCTTCGGCTTTGGTCCAGAACTCGGCGAGGCCGTCTTTCGTTGAGAGCGTCTCGTAGACGCGGTGTTGGGGCGCTCCGATGCCAACGCGGTGACGGATGTCGGGCAAGGTCTTCCTCCTCGGGATCGTGCGTGTTTGGTTGTTCGACTTCGGCGTGGCTTGGTTAGACGGCGATCGGTGCCTCCGTGGCCTCGACCTCGGTGGATCGTTTGGGTCGTGGTGACATCGCGGTTGCAGCGACCGCTGCCAAGACGGCAAAGATGAAGGTGGCCCACATCGCAGGCTTGAATCCTGCAGTGAGGGTTGCTGGGCTCGCGAAGCTGCCATGGCTCGTGAACACAGCGCTGCCGATCGCGATTGCGAAGACCGCGCCGAAGCGCTGCGCCATGTAGTTGACACCGGAGGCCTTCCCCATCTCCTGTGGTGCGACGGCGCTCAGGACGGCGGTTGGAACTGTTGGAAGCGCCATTGAGATCCCGATGCCGCCGATCAGGAGTGCGATTACGAGCTCGATCCAGCTTGTGCTCAAGGAGCCGCGCCATGCGACCCAGATGAAGCCGACTGCCTGGAGCGTCAATCCGGTGACCATGATCGGGCGGCGGCCGATCCGGTCGGAGAGGGCGCCGGCGAGTGGGGCGACGATCATCGGCGTTCCGAAGAACGGGAGCAGGCGCAATCCGGCGCCGATCGGTGAGTAGCCGCGGGCGAGCTGGAACTCCTCCGTGACCAACAATCCTGCGGCGAAAATGGCGCCGGTCATGAGGAACGTGGTCAGATTGCCGGCCGCGAAGTCGCGGGCAGCGAACAGGCGTAGCGGCAGCATAGGCTCGGCGACCGAGCGTTCCCACCGGACGAAGGCGACCAGCAGCACTGTCCCCGCGGCCAGCGTGCTGACGACTTCGGCGCTTGACCAGCCGACGGTGTTTGCGCGGCTGAGCGCCCAGACGAGGGCGATGACACCGGCGGTGACAAGCCCGACGCCGACGAGGTCGAGTCGCTCGGGCGCGCCGTAGCTTTCCGGCAGAAGGCGAAGGCCGAGCAGCACTGCGAAGGCGCCGATCGGGACGTTGATCCAGAAGATCCAGTGCCAGTCGATGCCTTGCGTTACGGCGCCGCCGAGGATCGGTCCCATCGCGACGGCCAGGCCGGCGAGGCCGCCATAGATCCCGACGATCATCCCGCGACGCTCGGGCGGGAACGCCGTCGTCAGGATCGTCAAGCTCAGCGGCAGGACGATCGCGCCGCCGAGTCCTTGCACCGTTCGGGCGGCGATCAGCTCGGACGCGTTTGGCGCCAGGGCGCACGCGGCTGAGGCGACCGTGAACAGGGCGAGCCCGATGTTGAAGGTCTTCCGCCGTCCGACCTTGTCGCCTAGTGCGGCGGCGGTGATGATCCCGGCGGCGAAGGCGATGCCGTAGGCGTTCAACGTCCATTGCAGCGAGGAGAGGCTGGCGTGCAGGTCGCGTTGCATGCGCGGCAGCGCTGTGATCACGACCACGGAGTCGAGGATCACCATGAAGTAGCCGGTCGAGGTCAGGCCGAGCACCCAGCCGAGGTGCGTCAGCTTGGCGGCCGGGTTGCTTCGGATCAAGGTTGTCGTCGGGTCGGTCATCCGTCTCCTCTCAAGCCAGTCACGGGCTGTTCGCGGGTGCAGGTCTGACCTAGTGACGAACGAGCGACCGCCAGACGGACAGGCGAGCTAAAAGAGCCGGATCCGACGTTGCGGCGCAGGCGAGAATAGGGAGTGTCCGTTTTCGACCCGGCCGTTCGTCTTAGAGAGGAAAGCGTCTGACTCCAGCCAGCGAAGGATCAGAGGGGAAGCTGTGAAATACGCACTACTTGCCTACAACGGGCCCGCGACCGAGCAGCGAGGCGCGATCAGATCCGAGATCGCCGAAGCTCTCGCGCGACCGAGTGTGACGAGCTGGGTGCGGCTTCAGCCCGCCGAGTCGGCTACGACGCTCTCGAGCCCGGGTGGCAAGACGTTGCTGACCGACGGGCCGTTCGTCGACAGCAAGGAGTACCTCGGCGGCCTGATCATCGTTGAGGCAGCGAACCTGGACGAGGCGCTCGCGGTCGCCGCCGAGCTGCAGGTGTTGATGTCCAGCGGCGGCGCGATCGAGGTGCGCCCGATCCTCGAGGAGGGATAAGCGGCGTGCTCGAGGATGTTTTCCGCGACGAGTGGGGACGGGTGCTGGCGACCCTCGTCGGATCCCTCGGCGACATCGAGCTCGCCGAGGAGGCCGCGCAGGACGCCTTCGCGGCTGCCGCCGAGCACTGGCCGCGCGACGGCCAGCCGGCCAACCCGGTCGGCTGGCTGATCACGACCGCGCGAAACCGCGCCATCGACCGCATCCGCCGCAACCAGGCTTTTGCGGAGAAGGCTGAGCAGTTCGCGCGCGAGCTTGCCGACCAGCGGGAGGAGAGCATGGACGAAACCAAACTGTTTCCCGACGAGCGCCTCGAGCTGATCTTCACCTGCTGCCATCCCGCGCTCGCTCTCGATGCGCAGGTGGCGCTGACCCTGCGGACGCTCGGCGGCCTGTCGACCGAGGAGATCGCCCGCGCCTTCCTCGTGCCGTTCGAAACGATGAGCAAGCGCCTCATACGCGCGAAGCACAAGATCCGCGACGCGGTCATCCCGTTCGCTGTCCCGTCTGACGATCTGCTCCCCGATCGACTCGACGCGGTGCTCGCCGTCGTCTACCTAATCTTCAACCAAGGCTGGGGCGACGGCCGCGCCGACCTGGCAGCGGAAGCGATCCGTCTCGGCCGGGCGCTGGTCGAGCTGATGCCGGACGAACCCGAGCCGCTCGCGCTGCTGGCGCTGATGCTTCTCAACGACTCCCGGCGCGCCGCCCGCTTCCGTAACGGCGAGCTCGTTCTGCTCGCCGACCAGGACCGCTCGCTCTGGAAACAGCAGCTGATCGCCGAAGGCCGCATGCTGCTCGAACGTGCGCTCGCCTTGCGAGGCGCGGGCGCCTACGTGATCCAGGCGGCGATCGCCGACCTGCATCTCGAGCAGCCGCGCGACTGGCAGGAGATTGCGCTGCTCTACAACGGGCTCGCCCGTCTCACCGGCTCACCGGTGGTCGAGCTAAACCGGGCGATCGCGATTGCCGAAACCGACGGGCCGGAAGCAGCCCTCGAGCTGCTCGACGGGCTGCAGCTCGATGACTACCGCTACTACCACTCCACCCGAGCCGACCTTCTACGACGGCTCGGTCGCAACGCCGAAGCGCGAGCCGCCTACGGGCGCGCGCTGGCGCTCACCTCGACCGATGCGGAACGCCGCTTCCTTCAAGGCCGACTGCTCGAGCTGCACCCGCGAACACCTGCCGACTGGGACGAGTTCTGGACGTACACGCTCGACGAGCTGAAGGAGATCTGCGAACACGATGCCGGA
>DASWCW010000153.1:0-9189 GCA_036395835.1 Xanthobacteraceae bacterium | reverse complement strand
GAGCTCGCTGGGTACGGCATCGCATACGAGCATTTTCCCGAGCTCGGCGGCCGGCGCGGCCGCGCGGCCAATTCCCCCAACGACTTTTGGGAGAACGACAGCTTTCGCAATTACGCCGATTATGCCGGGACCGAAGCGTTCCGAGCCGGACTGGAGCGGCTGAGAAGACGCGGCCAAGACCAGTGCATCGCAATCATGTGCGCCGAAGCTGTTTGGTGGCGCTGTCATCGGCGCATCATTGCCGATTATCTGATTTCGGCGGGCGAGACCGTGCTCCACATTCTGGGCCCGGGAAAGATCGAGCCCGCGAAATTGACGCCGGCCGCCCGCAAGACTCCGGAAGGCACATTGATCTATCCGAAATAGGGAGCCGCCGTTCGGGCGGGCGCGAACCCGAAGCGGAAATTTCGTTCCTGTCACGGTGAGGCATTTAAGCGCAAGATCGCCGGGCTTCACGCGGGTCTCAGCAGAATGCTAGCGTTGACGCCGACCCGCGGTCATGTGGGCAGCGGCGTCACCCGCAGGCGCTTCCCAGCTTTTGGGAGGTATTGCTATAACCGACAGCCAAATTTTGAAAACCATGGCCCGTTACAATCAGTGGGCCAACCGCGACCTGTTTGCGGCCGTCCGGACGCTGCCCGAAAGCGAAGTCACCAAACATCGACCGAGCCTGTTCAAGAACATCCTCAACACCCTGAACCATCCGCTGGTGACCGACCGCATATGGTGGGCGCATATGCACAAAGAACCGCACCCCCATAAGGCGTTGAACGAGGTTCTTTATGGCGATTTCGAGAAGTTGGCGGTGGCGCGTGAAGAGATGGACCAGCGCCTGATCGGTTATGTTGACGACCTCTCGGAGGACGACGCCGACGAGCAGATGGATTTCACGCTATTGAGCGGCGCAAAGGGTTGCATGAACCGGCGCATGATTCTGATGCACATCTTCAATCACAACACCTATCACCGGGGGTTCGTGGTGGAGACCTTCTGCCAGATACCCGCCGCGCTACCGTTAATCGATATCCCGATCTTCATGCGGGGAACGGGCGGCATGCGGTTTCTGCCACCGCATTTGGAACCGGCAGCGTAATTTGCGTCGCCGGATGTCGGCGCAGCAGGCCCGCGCCCTTCTGCAGCCGCTCCGCCGAGACCATCCGTCCGGCGAACTGCTCGAAGCTCTGCCGGAACACGCCTTGCGCATGGTCGCGCGAGACGATGCCTGGATCGTAGCTCACGCCGTTGAGCGCCGAAGCGATGCTGCGCGCCGAGATGCCCTGGGCGGCGGCCTCGCGCTTGAAGCTCTCGAGCCAGCCTTCGAAACTGCCCGAGCCGCATGGCACGGCGGAGGCGCTCGCCGACAGCGCCAGCAGGAAGCAGGCGGCGAACCACGCACGACGCAAGACCGACATCACGCGCACTCGCTCCGAACGCTCGCGCGAAATCCTATCTGCAATTTGCCGGCGCTTCCATCATTCCTCGCCCGCCGCCGCCCGCCCCGCCTAGCCTTGACCCCCGAGCATCCTTGGTCTGGTATGGGCGCCGATCCACGCTGCCGGGCTCGCCATGATCACCGTTCCGGAACTGGCTGCAGACGCGCTGGGCTCGTTTCTCAGCTCCGACATGCAACAGAGGTTCGGGTCCTCGCATGCGCGGCTGGCGGAGCTCGTCCCCTCGGTCGCCCGGCTGGCGCTGGAATGCATCGGCAACAGCGACGCGCTTTATCACAACGTCGAGCATACGATGCTGGTGACGCTCGCCGGGCGCGACATTCTGGTTGGCCGGGCGCTGCTGGCCCCGACCACACCCGACGATTACGCGCATCTGATGGTTGCCTGCCTGCTGCACGATATCGGCTACGTTCGCGGCATCCTCAAGGACGACGATGCCAACGGATACGTGGTCGATGCGGCGGGCGGCAAGGTGAAGCTGCCGCGCGGATCCTCCGATGCGGCGCTTTTCATGCACCACGTGGATCGTTCGATCTTGTTCGCGCTGGACCGCATCGGGGCGATCGAGCAGTTCGACGCCAAGCGGATCGCACGCGCGATCGAGTTCACGCGCTTCCCGGTTTCGATTCCGCCGCAAGACGAAGCGGGCGATGAAGAAGGTTCCCTGCTGCGCGCCGCCGACCTCATCGGCCAGCTCGGGGACCCGCATTACTTGCGCAAAGCCAACGCGCTCTATTACGAGTTCGAGGAGGCCGGCGTGAACCGCCAGCTCGGCTATGCCTCGCCCGCGGACCTCGTCGATCTCTATCCGCAGTTCTACTGGAACAGCGTATCGCCGCGCGTGCAGACCGCGATCCGCTACCTCAATGTAACGGCGAGCGGGCGCCAGTGGATCGCCAATCTCTACAGCAACGTGTTCCGGGCCGAGCGCGACGTCAGCCCGTCGGCGTCGGGACCGCAGCATTGACAGGCGGCGGAGGACAGGCGACTCAGGCGGGCGAAAGACCGATCCTGCGGATGAAACGCTCACCAGCCCTGCTCCGTTCTCCGTCGACCGACCAACGTGGGCACCGGCAGATGCCATCATGAAATTCATCAATCCCAATCCGTTCACCACGCGACCCGAGATCGACGGCACGTTCGGCGTCGTCGCCTCGACACATTGGATCGCCACCGCGGTCGGCATGGCGACCCTCGAGAAAGGCGGCAACGCCTTCGATGCGGCGGTCGCCACCGCGTTCACCTTGCAGGTGGTCGAGCCGCATCTCAACGGTCCGGGCGGCGACGTGCCGGTGATTCTCCATGACGCCCGCCGCGGCCGCACCGAAGTGATTTGCGGCCAAGGTCGCGCGCCCGCCGGCGCGACGATCGCGCATTACCGCTCCCTCGGCCTCGACATGGTGCCGGGCAGCGGCCTGCTCGCCGCCTGCGTGCCCGGGATGTTCGAGAGCTGGATGCTGCTGCTGCGTGACTACGGCACCCTGCGGCTTGCCGACGTGCTGGCCCCGGCGATCGAATACGCCGGCGAAGGCTATCCCCTGGTCGAGCGCGCCAGCGCCACGATCGCCACGGTCGAGAAATTGTTTCGCGAGCATTGGCCGACTTCCGCGGCCGTGTATCTGCCGGGCGGCAGCGTTCCCGAACCCGGAGCGCTGTTCGTCAATCCCACGCTGGCGCAGACCTATCGGCGCATCCTGCGCGAAGCCGAGCGTGCCGGCGTCGACCGCGAGGCGCAGATCGAGCGCGCGCGCAGGAGCTGGTCGCAAGGCTTCGTCGCCGAGGCGATCGAGAATTTCTGCCGCACGCCGCGGATCGACACCAGCGGGACGCCGCACGCCGGCGTGCTCGCCGGCGAGGACATGGCGCGGTTCGAAGCTCGGGTCGAGCCGCCGCTCACGTTCGCGTACGGTCGCTACACGGTGTGCAAGGCGGGACCCTGGAGCCAGGGGCCGGTAATGCTGCAGCAGCTCGCGCTGCTCAAAGGCTTCGAGCTCGACGGGCGCGACCCGGCCGGGCCGGATTTCATCCATCTCCAGGTCGAGGCCGCCAAGCTCGCCTATGCGGACCGCGAAAGCTTCTACGGCGATCCGGACTTCGTCGAGGTCCCGATGCCGACGCTGCTCTCGGAGGCTTACAACGCCGAGCGGCGCAAGCTCATCGAACAGACCGCGTCGCTGGAGCTCAGACCCGGCTCGGTCGCCGGCTTCGGCGCGGTGGTCGAGCTGCGGCGCGATACCGGAGAGCGCGCGTCGGTCAGTGCGCTCGGCGCCGGCGAACCGACCGTCGGCCGGCTCGGCCAGGTGCGCGGCGACACCGTGCATTTCGACATCATCGATCGCGCCGGCAACATGGTGTCCGCGACGCCGTCGGGCGGCTGGCTGCAATCCTCCCCCGTCGTGCCCGAGCTCGGGTTTTGTCTCGGCACGCGCGCGCAGATGTTCTGGCTCGAGGAGGGCCATCCCGCCGCGCTCGCGCCCGGCAAGCGCCCGCGCACCACGCTCTCCCCGACGCTCGCGCTGCGTGACGGCGAACCCTATCTCGCCTGGGGCACGCCGGGCGGCGACCAGCAGGACCAATGGACGACCCAGTTCTTTCTGCGCCACGTCCACGCCGGCATGAACCTGCAGGAAGCGATCGACGCGCCGGCGTGGCACACCGAGCATTTCCCGAGCTCGTTCTGGCCGCGCACCGCACGGCCGGGCGTGCTCGTCGTCGAGGGCCGCGTGCCGCAAAGAACGATCCGCGAGCTCGAGCGCCGCGGCCATATCGTCGAGGTGGCGCCGGACTGGTCCGAAGGCCGGCTCACTGCAGCCTCGCGCGAGGGTCGGCGCCGCCGCGCCGCCGCCAATCCGCGCGGCATGCAGGGCTACGCCGCGGGCAGGTGACCGTGATCAGATGTCGGTGCTCAGTAGTCAGGAACCAGGATCACCGCACCCGGCTTTCATTATGACGACTGATATCCGACCTCCGATCAGCGACCCCTGCCATGTCCCGACCTCTCGTCGTTTCCATCCCGCATCAGCTCGGCAAGGAGGAAGCGGCGCGTCGCCTGAAATCCGGATTCGGCCGGGCCCGCACGACGTTCGGCGAAAAGCTCGCGGTGATCGACGAGAACTGGTCCGGCGACCATCTCGATTTCCGCGCCGGCGTGTTGGGTCAGGCGGTCAACGGCGGCATCGACGTCGCCGACGATCATGTCCGCGTCGAAGTGCAATTGCCGTGGCTGCTCGGCTTGCTCGCCGAGCAGGTGAAACCGTTCATCGAGCGGCAAGGCCGGCTGATGCTGGAGAAACCCGGACCGGGCAATCGCGAGCCGCGCTGAGCGCCCGATTCCTGACGCTAACTTCGGACCTGTTCTCTGGTCACGGCATCGGGATTTCGTTCACCTTCTTGGGCACGTGATAGCCGCGCTCGACCGCGGGCCTGCGCGCGATCGCGACGTACCAGCGCTTCACGTTGGGATATCGATCGAGCTCGACGGTCTGCCATTCGTAGCGCGAAATCCACGGCCAGATCGCGATATCGGCGATCGAATATTCCTCTGCGACGAACTCGCGGTCCGCAAGGCGGCGGTCCAGCACGGTGTAGAGCCGGTGTGCTTCCTTGAGATAACGCTCCTCGGCGTACGGCGCCTTTCCCTTGTTGTATTTGACGAAGTGATGGACCTGGCCGAGCATGGGGCCGATCCCGCCCATCTGCCACATCAGCCATTCGATCACGCGGTAGCGCGGATGCTCATCCTTGGGCATCAGCTTCCCGGTCTGCTCCGCGAAATACATCAGGATCGCGCCGGATTCCATCAGATGGAACCCGCTGTCGCGATCGATGATGGCGGGGATGCGATTGTTCGGGCTGATCTTCAAGAAATCCGGCTGGAACTGCTCGCCCTTGGAAATGTCGATCGCATGCGCGGTGTAGGGCAATCCGAGCTCCTCGAGCAGAATGGAAACCTTGCGGCCGTTGGGCGTCGTCCAGGTGTAAAGATCGATCATGATCAATCCCTTGCAGGTTGTCGGCTGGGTTGGGTGGGCTTAAGGACTTTGCCGCGCCTTGTCGAGCGTGCCGCGCGGCGGGCACCGCAATCCCCGGCCGCCGTCGGCACGCTCGCCTCACCACGCGAGCTCCAGGATCTCCCGCACGTCCGCGGGGCCGCGGATCTTGCGCGGGTTCGTGGCGATCCCCCGGTCGTGCATGCTGTTCTGCGCGATCAGGTCGAGCTGCTCGCGGGTCACGCCGACCTCGCGCAAGGTCGCGGGCAATTCCAGCTTGCGCACCAGACCCGCGACGAGGTCGCCGGCGTCGGCTTGCGGCTGTCCGAATGCCGCGCTCACCAGCGTCTGGCGATCGGCGTTCACGGATTTGTTCCAGCGCAGCACGTGCGGCAGCATCACGCACGAGGTGAATCCATGCGGCACGCCGGCGGTCCCGCCGAGCACGTGGCCGATGCCGTGGCTCGCCGCCATCGGCGCCCCCGACTGGATGCCGATGAGCGAGAGCCACACGCCCAGCATGCTTTCCAGCCGGGCTTCGAGGTCCGCCGGATCCTGTTTGGTGCGGATGAGGCCGTGCTGCAGCAGGCGCAGCGCATGCGCGGAGGTTGCCTCGAACAGCGGCTGGACCTGGATCGAGCACAGCGTTTCGACCGCATGGTCGACCGCGCGGATCCCGGTCGAGAGCCAAAGCTGCATCGGGGTGTGCGGCGTGATCCGCGGATCGAGAATGACGGCCTGCGGGATCATTTCGGGATGATGGAAGCCCTCCTTGAGCCGCTTCGCCACATCGGTGCAGCCGGCGATCGGGGTGAACTCGCCTCCGGAAAGCGTGGTCGGGATCGCGACCGTGCGCACCGCAAGCGCGCGCAGCCGCTCGAGCGCCGGCTCGCCGGGCCGCAGCGCGTCGAGCGCGTGCGGCTCCTTTGCATCCGCGGCCAGGCAAAGCAGGACCATCTTGCCGGCATCGGTGACCGAGCCGCCGCCGATCGTGACGATGAGATCCGCGCCCGCCTCGCGGGCCTTCGCGGCGGCGGCGATCACGTCCTCGCGCGGGGTATGCGCGCGAATGCCGGTGGCGAAGCCCGCGAGCCGGTCGCCGAGCGCTCGGCGCATCGCGTCGGCGATCGGGACGGTGCGGGCCAGCGTGCTGCCCGCGATCGCGAACACGCGCCGCTTGCCCAGCCGCTCGACCTCCTCGGTCAAAACCTGCTCCCAGGGGCGCCCAAAAGCGACGCGATCCATGCGGGGATAGCGGTAGATGCCGGGCTCGATCATGATTTCACCCATTCGCTTTGCTGCGGTTTCGGGAGAATCGATACGGCGGTTCGGTTCATGCTCGGCGGAATTGGCCGCGCCGCAATCGTGCTGCAGCACGGCATTATGGCGATAAATGTCCGATTTGAAATCGTTCTGAGCCGAGCCTGCGCGATCCGCCGATCTGATAGGAAGGAACACCGCAGGCACCCGGGACGTTTTGTCGCCGCAAGGATTTCTTCAATCGTTCAGATCGGGAGCACGTCATGCTGAAACGATCCCTGATGATGAGCGCCGCCGCCGTCCTGTTGCTGATGCCGGCGCTCGCACAAACCCCGACGCCGCCGCCCAGTACCCAGGCACCGGCAGCGCCGAGCGCGCAGGCTCCGGCACCGGCGCCGAGCGCCACAACCAGCACGGCCGAGAACGCCAAGCCCGGCTTCATGGCCGAGCAGGGCAAGGACCAATGGCTGGCCTCGAAGAACCTCATCGGGACCAAGGTCGGCGGCCCGGACAACGCCACGGTCGGAAGCGTCAACGACCTTGTGATGGAGAAGAACGGCAACGTCGTCGCGGCCGTGATCGGCGTCGGCGGCTTCCTCGGCATCGGCTCGAAGAATGTCGCCGTCCCGTTCAAATCGTTGGAGCTGAGCCGCGACAGCGACGGCACCGACAAGATCGCGATGCGCTTCTCCAAGGAGCAACTCCAGCAGGCGCCCGACTTCAAGCCGCTGACGCCGCCTCCGCCCAGGCCTCCGGTGGCCGGCGGGCCGGGAACCACCTCGCGGCCGAGCGCCCCGATGGGGCCTGCAGGCAAGACGCAATAGCCGATCCCGACATCCGCGCTTCGTCGTCGCGCCAGGCCTTCGGGCCTGGCGCGACGCGTTTGGGCCCGACGCGGCGCTTCAACGCACCAGGACGATGAAATCCGTGTCGGTGTCGGTCTCGTCGCTCAGCGCCTGATCGGAAATGATCAGCGAAGATTTGGGCAACAGCAATTCGGCAATGCGATCGGCCGCTTCCGGCGGGATCTCGACGCGCTCGAGCGCCGCGTTCGCCCGCTCGACCGACCGCCGCGGCGGAACGGATGGCTTGGCGCGCTTGGCTTCGCGCTCCCGGCTTCGGCCTCTGGTCGGCTCGATCCGGACGCTCTCGCTCTTGCGGGCCGAAGGGGCGCTCGCAGATTCGTCCGGGAGCGACACCACGGTCCAGCGCATGGCGCCGGCATTTTCTTTGCGCTCGATCGCCGTGAAGACGTGGGTGCCGAGCGGCCGTTCGGGATCGCGAATCGTCACCGCGGTTTCGAACAGCGGCTCGAAGCCTTGGCGAACGAATAGCTTGCCCTGCTTGCGGCTGATGAAGACCGAGATCGGCTCGACCTTGGGCGGCGGCGGCGTTGGCTCTGTTTTCGTGCCCACCTTAGCGCCGGGGAGTTGCGCCGCCATCGCGGGCCGGGCCGGCTCGGTCCTCTCGGCGACCATCCCGACCGTCTTCACCGGCTTGATGAACTCGCCGGTTTCCGCCACCGGGCTCACCTGGGCGGTCTTGAGCGCGTCGGCAGGCGCGCCGAGCGACAGCAACGGATTGGCTTGCGGCTTTTGCGCAAACAGCTGCGGATGGGAAATCTCGACCGGCGCCACGTCGCTGCGGGCGATGATCACCCGGTTGCCGAGCTTGGTGAGCTGCCACAGTCGAATGGCGAAATCCTCGGTCAGCCGGATGCAGCCGTGGGAAGCCGGATAACCCGGCAGCACGCCCGCGTGCAGCGCCACGCCCGACCACGTGATCCGCTGCATGTACGGCATCGGCGCGGCGCTGTAGAGGTTCGAGCGGTGCCAGCGCTGCTTCTGGATCACGGTGAAGACGCCCATCGGCGTCGGATGGTCCGGAACCCCGGTCGACACCGCCGAGCGCGCCACCAGCACGTCGCCGCTGTAGACCGAGATGTTTTGGTCGGCGATCGAGATGATGATCTGCAGCGGGCCCTTCGGCGGCGGCTCCTGCCGGCGCTTCTCGATCAACACCTTGGCCGCGTGCGCCGCGGAGCCGGGCATGCGCGCCGCATCGACGCGGTCCCACGGTGACGCCAGCGCCACGAAGGCCACCGCCGACGCCAGCATAGCGCGCGCGGCGAGAGCCGCGGAACGCTTCGCCGCGATTCCTGCACTCGGCTCGCTCGCACTATTCCTGGTCAAATTTGCCCCCGGGTCGCTCGCCCTCGAACGCGACCTGCGCAGGTTTTGTTCCACGCAAATATTAATATCCAAACAAAGAGCGCGCCGCTAGCGCGGTTGTGATCGAGCTCTCGGCCGGCCACGCCGGAGTGAAGACGAGGGATCAAGTTCTTTGCTGTCCGCTTTGGTTAAAAAATGGAAATACGGACGGCGTTCGACCGCGCGTGCTCCAGCTACGCGAGGCCTCCTAACAGCTGGATCGACGCCGATGCGGCGCGCGCGCACATCACGGCAGCGAGTATCCGGGCCGCATGGATT
>DASWCW010000152.1:0-7375 GCA_036395835.1 Xanthobacteraceae bacterium | reverse complement strand
GGCTGGAGCCAAAGCCAGACCGAGCACGATGATTGCCGCTCCCCGCAGTGATCTCATGTTGCATCCTCCCCTGGCCGCAAGCGGCCTCGACCAGCTAACAGCGCAAGCTGTGTTCAAACCAGGCCGGATACCCTGGTGCCGGCAAAATTTCTCCGGGATGTTGCAATTCGGACACGCCGTCGCGCTTCGAGCCGCGCCGGCGGCCCTACCCGGGGCGAGGTTCGCGACCGAAACGCGCGGCGCAGCCCGGCTCGCTCCCACCGACGAGCCTGAGAGTATGTCACTCCTCGATCTTCCGATCTTTGTCCTTCCTTCGGTGAACCTGAATCAAGAGAAATCCCAATCCCAGGGCACAGATCGAGACCCATGCGAATGCCGGCTCATAGATGACGTGACCGGCAAATCGTCCCCAGCTTTTCATGGCAACGCAAGGTTCGCCATTCAGGAAGAAACAAGAGAGGTAATGTCGCGCGGAGAGATTCGTCGACCGAATCACGCTTTCGCTCAGGCCACGCCGCAACAGCTCCCCATGCAAACCATCGAGCACGTAGAAGCGAAACCACCACGCCACGCAAAGCACGGTTCCGAGCCCTCCCGCCATCACCAGGTCTCGAGCCAGTCGGACATCCGGGTGCGGGCGGATAGGCTTCGCGAGATCGGCGGACGCATTTCGGCCTGCTTTGAATGCGGGCGGAACACCAGTTCCCGTCGCCGCTCCCGTGGCTGAAGCCATATTCTTAGCTGGAATCGCGTCGATCGGCGTGGCTGCAGCAGCCGATATCGGCTCGGTGCCCGGTTCCTCGAAATCTGCTCTGGACCGCTCGGTGCGAAGGACGGGCGAGACTTCTATGAACGACTTGAAGTGATCCAAATCTCGAAAGGCTTCCATGCCGCGCACGGTTTCGCCTTCGAACGTTCCGTCGGTATAGAGCCGCCACTTCCGGCCCAGAACGACGCCTTCTTGGCCGATGATCCGCGGCTCGGTCGGTTTTTGCTGCTTTTGCCGTTCTTCCCGTTCTTGCCGTTCTTCCCGTTCATGTCGTTCTTGCTGTTCTTGCGCCTCACGCGCTGCCGCACCGGGATCCATGCCCCTGATCACGGTCTCGAACGAACGCAGGATCGCGTGTTTCACCGAGCGTTCTCCCGGCATGGTCCCGCTCCTAGCGGCCGCGCTCGAGCGTTCCCCGCCCTCATTCGATCACCTCGTCGGCTTGCGGCAGCAGCGTCGGCGGCACGGCAAGACCGAGTGCCTTGGCGGTTTTCAGATTGATCACCAGCTCGAAATGCGTGGGCTGCACGACCGGCAGATCGGCGACATTCGCGCCCTTGAGGATGCGGCCGGCCTGGATGCCGACCTGATGGTAAGCATCCGCAAGGCTCGGACCATAGCTCATCAGCCCGCCGGCCGCCGGGAACTCGCGGATGTGATAGATCGCCGCGATCTTGTGACGGCCTGCGAGCGCGATGAGTTGATCGCGCCGCGAGTCGAAGAACGGATCGTTTTGAACGACGACCGTTGCGGCCGTCGACGTAGCCGAATGCCTTGAGACCCTGGAGGAAGGCAGCGGTATGGCCCGCGGCCTCCTCGGGCGATCGGCTGCTGAGGAAGGCGATCACCGGCCCGGCCGGCTGCTGCGCACGCGCGGCGAGCGGCGAGAAAAACGCGCCGGCGAGAAACCCAACAAACTCCCGCCGCCTCATCGGCTCCCCTCTCCGCGCCAATGCTCCGCGGAATCCAGCATAGCATGCGCGCTCCGTCCGGTTACGGCTACCGCCATCGGCATTTCACACATCGATCAGCACGCCCGGATTGAGCAGGCCGTGGGGGTCGAGCGCGCGCTTGGCCGCCTTGAGCGCCTCCGCGAACAGCGGCGGCCGCTGCCGGTCGTACCAGGGGCGGTGGTCGCGCCCGACCGCGTGGTGATGCGTGACGGTGCCGCCGCCGGCGATCACCGCGTCGAGCCCCGCGGATTTGATCGCATGCCATTGCTCGATCAGCTTGCCGTGGCGCCCGGCCGCATGGAACGTGAAATAGGGCGCCGGCCCGTCCGGGTAGACGTGGGTGAACCGGCAGGTGACCTGGCCCTGCTGGCCGGTCGCGTCCCGGATCGCCTGCTCGGTCGCCGCCTTGACGCTGTCGTGGAAGCCCTCGAACCGCTCCCAGGTGATCGAGGTCTCGAACGTGTCGTTGATGATGCCGCGCTGGATGGTGCGTTCGCGCGCATAGGGCATGCGGATGAAGGCGTTGCGCCAGCGCCCGGCGGCGCCTTCCCGATGCGCGTCCTTGGCGCCCGATTGCTCGAGCTCGCCCGCATGGTCGCGGCAGCATTCGAGCGCCCGCGCCATCCAGGCCTCGACCGGGTGGTCGGCGGATTCGAACGCCAGCACCATGATGGCGACTTTGCCGTCGCCGGCACCGGTGTTGTGGGCCTCGTGCGGATCGAGGATGCGGCAGTTCGCGGGATAGAGCCCGGCCTGGGCAATGGCGCGCAGCGCCCGCGCCGCGGTGAAGAAATCGGAAAATCGCACCGCGCCGCCGGCGCGGAAATGCGGCCTGGCCTGCAGCCGCATCCAGGCTTCGGTGATGACGCCCAAGATGCCTTCGGAGCCGATCAGCAGCCGGTCCGGGCTCGGACCCGCCCCCGAGCCCGGAAGCCGCCGCGTCTCGATCACGCCGCGCGGGGTGACGACGCGCAGCGATTCCACGAGATCGTCGATGTGGGTGTAGAGCGTGGCAAAATGCCCGCCGGAGCGCGTGGCGATCCAGCCGCCGAGGGTGGAGAACTCGAAGCTTTGCGGAAAGTGCCGCAGCGTGAGCCCGTGCGGCTTGAGCTCGGCCTCGAGCGCCGGACCGAAGGCACCGGCCTCGATGCGTGCGGCGCGGGAAGTGCGGTCGACCTCGATCACGCGATGCATGTCGCGCAGGTCCATGGTGACGGCCGCCTTGTAGCGGCCGAGGCCATTGGTGCGGGGCTCGACGCCGCCGACCACGCTCGAGCCGCCGCCGAACGGCGTCACCGAGGCTTGCGCCGCATCCGCCCAGTCGAGCACGGCCGCAACCTCGCGCTCGTCGCGCGGGTAGACGACGACGTCGGGCGCGGCGGCATAATCCCCGAGCAGCCCGCGCACGTAGTCGGGATAGGACTTGCCGTAGGTGTGCGCGGCGCGGTCGTAGCGCTCGGTCGAGGCGATGGGACCGAGCGCAGCCGGCGGCTTCACGCGCGGAGGATGCAGCTCGATCGCATCGAGCGACGGCGGCTTGATCTCTTCGAATTCGTCGATCCGGAACCGCTCCCGGATCCGCGTCCAGACGAAAGCCTCCTCCTCCGGGGTGATGCGTTCGCCTTCGCGACCCCAGCCGAAATGTTTGAGCCGCGGCTGTGCCATCGTTTCCTCCCCGTCTCGTTTTTCATCGTTATGGGTCAAGCAAAGCGCGACCCAAAGTTCCGATGACCTGGTGGGTTCCGCTCTGCGCGCTACCGGCTCAAACGCTCGAGCTCCGGAAACGCCGCATAGGCGGCGCCGGCGCACTGATCCCTCGCCTCCCGCAGCGCATCGAGCTTGCCGCCGACGAAAATCACGATGTGTTCCTTGCCCGGTGGATTGCCGGCGGCAGGGTTTCTGAGACCGTAGCGAAGACAGCTGACGTAGCGGTTCCCGAGGCCCATCGGCTTGAGGTCGGGCTCGGAGACCAACGCATCCCGAACGTTCCTCGGATCATTGAGGTAGTTGCGCATGTAGGCCAGGATCTCCGACCGGTACGCCTGCGGATAGATGTTGCGAGCCTCCCAGTCGGCCCGCTGCGCTTCCGGCGACGGCTCGGTCGAGTAGCTGGCGCAGCCTCCGAGCATCGCGGCAAACAACAAGAGCGCCGCGCGCCCTAAGAATCCCGCACGCCGGATCGGCTCGGGATCGGTTTCGTGCTCGCGAGCGGTCATTTCCCGAAAGCAATCTCTGCAAAATGGCTCAATTGCGCCGATACCAGACGTATTGCAGCCGGGCCAGCGGATAGGCGGCCGGATGCGACACCCCGCAGGTAAAGACGAGGCTGCTCACGTCCTCGCTCAAAAGCACCCACGCGGGCTCCCGGTCGATGGTCGAGGATGTTTGCACGCCCGCTTGCGGCCTCGGACATTCCCAGTCGATGTGCCACGGTCCCCTTCGCGTGCCGATCAGGCTGATTTCGGGCAAGGCCCCGATGAAGTCCACGGCTACGAAACGCACCGTGCCATCGCCGGGAAAGTCGAAGCGGTGAACGGCGCCCTGCTCCCAATGGTGCCAGTGGTTGCCGGCGTACTCCTCCCAGGTGCATCCATTGGGCCTGCGCAGCTCCGCTTCGATCAATCGCGTGTAGCACAGCCATCTGCTGTAGGTCGCCTCGCCCGCCTTGTGTTCGAGCTCCGCGATGGCATCGCTCGACGCGGGCCAGCCCCTCGAGGCGAGCAGGAAGACGCCGGCGGGGAGCGCCAGCCAGAACAGAACGACGATCGCAAGCTTCCCCCGCATGGCTCCATCACCCGCAGCCGCGCCTGGGCTCGAAAGCTTTGCGCTCCCGCAACAACCGGGCGCGGATCGCCGAACGCCATTGTACTCCCGCGGCCGTCCCGGCAAACGGCTTTTCACCCGCTGGCGGCAGCCGCCGGGCTGCGCCATATCAAGGCGAACGGATCCTCGGCAGTCCTGGCGGCACCGAGCCAATCGGAGCGTCCGGGCCGGCAGCGCGGCGGCTCGCCGGTGGTCCCACCAAATCCCGGGTGTTCCCGGGTTTGGCAACCACGCATCGGTCCAAGTCGGAAACCCTCGACGTGGACCTGGGAGCCTGGCCATGCACACGCATTCGACCGAGCCATGGCGTCATTCGCACCGGTTCCTTGGCGAGAAGCACGAGCAGCACGAGCGGCGCACTTGGTTCGTGGTGGGGCTCACCGCGGCGATGATGGTCATCGAGATCATCGGAGGCACGATCTTCGGCTCGATGGCGGTCGTGGCCGACGGCGTTCACATGTCGACTCACGTCGCCGCCCTGTCGATTTCCGCGCTCGCCTATTGGTTCGCGCGGCGCCATGCCGCTAACGCCCGGTTTTCGTTCGGCACCGGCAAGATCGGCGAGCTTGCCGGATTTTCCAGCGCCATCATCCTCACCCTCATCGGGCTGATGATCCTGTTCGAATCCGTCGCGCGCCTCTTGTCCCCGGTGCCGATCCAATTCGGCGAAGCGGCAGGCATCGCCACGGCCGCACTTCTCGTCAATCTGGTGAGCGCATGGCTGCTGTTCGACGAGGAGCATCATCATGCGGGCCATGCCGATCACGACGAGGAGCACCCCCATGGGCATGCCCACGATCACAATGTGCGGGCGGCCTATTTTCACGTTCTCGCCGACGCCATGACGTCGCTGCTGGCGATCTTCGGCCTGCTGACGGGCCGTTTCTTCGGCTGGGTGTGGATGGACCCGCTCATCGGCATCGTCGGGGTCTTCGTGATCATCAGCTGGGCGGTGACGCTGATCCGGGCCTCGGGCGCGGTCCTGCTCGATCTCGTTCCCAGTCCGAGGCTCGAGCAGGCGATCCGTCGGCGGCTCGAAGTCGCCGGCGACCGCGTCACGGACCTGCATCTGTGGCAGCTCGGGCCCGGGCATTCGGCGCTGATCGCAGCGATCGTCTCCGATCACCCGCAGCCGCCCGCGACCTATAAGAGCCGCTTGCGGGACATCGCCGGGCTCTCCCACGTGAGCGTCGAGGTCCACCCCTGTCCGGACCACTGAGAATTTGCGCCCCATTTTCAAAAAAAAGCACGTTATGTCAGCTATTTATCCGCTATATGCTTCCCGGGAACTGGTTCGGGGAAGCACCCGGGAATATTGACGACCAACCCGCGAGCGCGAAGCCTTCGGCGAGAATTCTCAGCTCGCCCTGACTGCGACCGCGCACGATACGCAACGTCAGCGGCACCGCGCTGACCAGCAATTCCTTACGATCGGCCATCGTCACGCTCCACTTAAGGGTATCCAGAGATGGCTTGCCAGCGTGGCGAACGTTGGTAGTTACCAGTGCCGTCCGCGGTCCTGTTCTCCCCAGAATGTGCCCGAACGGCGCGACCCCGGCTTTAGACCGCCAGGCAAAGCCGGGGTTTGCTTTGTGCTCGGTAATTATCGGAGCCGCTCGGGGCATTCCGGGCGGCCTTTTTGTTTGTTAGGTATCCCGAGGCGGATTGCCAGCTTGGCGAACACTGATACGCTGCCAGTGCCGTTCGGTCTTGAACCCAGCCCCCTGGCAGGGATTGACCTCCAACGGAACGGCGCGACCCCGGCTAGTCTTGGACGCCTCGCCGGGGTTTGCTTTTGTGCTCTGTAAATTATCGGGCCGCTCGGGGGGTCATTCCGGGCGGCTTTTTCATTTCGGAGGCTTGCCAGCGTGGTGAACACTGCTACGCTACCACTGCCGTCCGCGACCCGGTTCTCCCCAAAGAAGTGTGGTCCGAACGGCGCGACCCCGGCTTGGTGCACCTCCATGTCGCAAGCCGGGGTTTGCTTTGTGCTCGGTAATTAGGTTTTTGATCGGGGCGGGTCATTTCAGTTATGGGGGCAACGGAATAGCCCCGCTCAAAGGCTAAAACAGCCGCCGGTCTTTGTATTGGCGGTCTGGAACGTGTCAAGCGATACCGGCACTGGGTCGGTCCCAAAAAAGCTCAGCTGGGTTTGAAGCGCAGTCTGCCCAGCAGGCCCAATCACACAGCCTCGAGGCGTATCATAGTCCTTCCGTCGAGCGCCCCCACTTGGCCCATTCCGACCCACAGGGCGCGGCGTCCCACAGCTTTCTCCCACGTGCGCTGCAAAATCGCCTCAAAGCAGCCGTCGACTGGGTACGGGATGATTCGGGGGACCGCCATGCTTCTTTTCACTGGATTTGTCGCTTTCGTGCTCGCTCTTTTAACCCTGTATGCGGGACTCTGACGTACCGACCCGAGCGCCCGCATTTGGCGCACTCGATCCGCAGCCCATCGAGCTTGCCGATCAGGTCGCCGAAGATGATCGCGCCGTCGCGGGGAATAACTGCGGATTCGTGCATCACACCGCGGGCGGCCTCGGCCTCCAGACGTATCATCTTACCGCGAAATTTTCCCTTGCGTGCGTGAGCTTAGTCACACTTTGGCAGCGGTAAAAAGTCTTACCCTGCCTGCCACGCAAACCAGAAGTGTGCGCGGTTCAGGGGCCCGGTTCACGGGAAGGGGAGGAGTAAAATGTCCCTGTATCAGATACGCGTGGAGCGGCCCCATTGGGCTACTGGGTTCGCGCTTGTGGCTGAATCTCTACTGGCGGTTAGAAGTCACCGGGTGATTGACGCGCTGTTTGTTTTTGCGCTGCTCATTCTTCCTA
>DASWCW010000151.1:0-36880 GCA_036395835.1 Xanthobacteraceae bacterium | reverse complement strand
TTTTGCCTCAATCGTGCCGCCACGTGCACGATCCGCGCCGCTCCCGGCGCCCGGGTCCTCCGCAAACGGCAGGTGGAGATGTCGCGAATTCTGCTGATCCCAGCGGCGCTGATGAGCATCGCGCTCACCGGCTGTGCCAATGATCCCTATTCCGGTCCCAAGCAGGACGCCGGCACGGCGATCGGCGCCATCACCGGTGCGCTGATCGGATCCAACTTCGGCGGCGGGACCAGCGGCCACATCGCCGGTGCGGTGGCCGGTGCCGCGGTGGGCGGCGTGCTGGGCAATGCCATCGGCGCTTCGCTCGATGCGCGCGATCGCCAGCGCGCCTATGCGGCGCAGATGCAGGCGGTCCAATATGGCGAGCCGGGTGCGCCGGTCGGCTGGCGCAGCCCCGATTCGGATCGGTACGGAACCATCGTTCCGGGGCCGCCGTACCAGTCGGGCGGGCTGACCTGCCGCGAATTCACCCATACGATCTATGTCGACGGAAGGCCGCAGACCGCGCGGGGCACCGCTTGCCGCAATCCCGACGGGAGCTGGACGCCGGTGGGATAGCGAAGCGGCCCGATCTCAAACGAGCTGCATCCGCGCCTGACTAGCGCTGCAGAGCGATTGCGCGCTTGATAGAAAGCAAAACGAGTCATTTGACGTAAATCAAACACGCGTTCGGAATTGCCGGGCCAGATCTGATGGGCAGGAAGGCCCTGGTCGCTTTCCTTCAGGCATGCATGACTGGAGCAATCCGCCGGCCGTATGGCCTGGTGACTGGGTCGATTTGCGCATTGCGGCACACCGCTCGGCATGATGTAACCGCAATCGCTTGCCGAGAAGCGTGCTTGCCGATGGCCCAGCAGGCCCGAGTGCGGCGGTTGGTCGCAATTCGGCGCCCGTCTTGGGCTCACAATTTGCAGGCTCAATCACCGGCCTGGAACTCGATCGGAAGGCGGAATTCATGCGCACGGGCTTGCTGCCGATCCCGCGCCGCATGAATGCGAGCCGCCCAAAGGTCATTCGAGGTTGATCGGGACGATGACCTTGTGGCTGGTGTTCACGCTGATGACGGCCGCGGCGATTCTGGTCGTGCTGTGGCCGCTCTCGCGCAGCCGCGTTGCGTACGCTTGCGGAACCGATCTCGCGATCTACAAGGATCAGATCGCGGAAATCTCGCGGGACCGCACCGCCGGGCTGATCGGCGAGGCCGAAGCCAAGGCGGCGCGCGTGGAGATCTCCCGGCGCCTGCTTGCGGCCGCCGATCGCGCATCGGCCGACCAGGGCGAAACGAGCGTGCGCTGGCGCCGCCGGTTGGTCGCGGTCACGGCGCTCGTCGTGCTCCCGATCGGCACCGGCGGCCTGTACTTTGCGCTCGGCTCTCCGGGCCTGCCGGACCAGCCGCTTGCCGCCAGACTGGATTCCCCCGTCGAGCGACGTTCGGTCGAGACGCTGGTAAGCCAGGTCGAGCGTCATCTCGAGCTCAATCCGCAGGATGGTCGTGGCTGGGAAGTGATCGCGCCGGTTTATCTGCGCCTCGGACGGTTCGAAGACGCGGTGAAAGCCCGCGCGAATGCCGTGCGCCTGCTCGGAGATTCCGCGGATCGCGAAGCCGAACTCGGCGAAGCACTGGCCGCCGCGGCGAACGGCATCGTCACGGTCGAAGCCAAGACGGCGTTCGATCGCGCGATTGCGCTTGATCCCAACAATCCGAAGGGCCGCTACTACGTTGGCGTCGCCGCCGCGCAGGATGGCAAGCCGGACGAGGCGGCCGGCATTTGGCGCGAACTGCTCGTGCAAGCACCCGCGGGAGCGCCCTGGGCGGAGCTCGTTCGGCAATCCTTGGCGCGAGTAGACCCGAATTCGGCATCCGAGCGATCGGGCCCGGGTCCCACGGAGATGGCCGCAGCGGCCGACCTGGCCCCCGAGCAGCGCTCCGACATGATCCGCGGCATGGTCGATCGTCTCGCCGCCCGCCTGCAACGCGACGGTTCCGATGTCGAAGGCTGGCTGCGCCTGGTGCGTGCCTATGCGGTGCTGGGCGAGCGCCACGAGGCCCGGTCCGCCGCCGCGGCCGCGCGCCGCGCGCTTGCCGCGGATCCCGAAAAGGTCCAGCGCATCGACGCGCTCGTCAAGGATCTGGACCTCGAAGGCTGAGACCGAAAACCGTCATGACACGCAGGCAAAGACGGCTGTTCCTCGTCGGCACCGGGGTCGGCGTGCTGGCAATCGCCGCAGCGCTCGTGCTCGTTGCGCTGAGAGATTCCATCGTATTCTTCAATTCGCCAACCGATGTGGTGGAAAAGCACGTAGCGCCCGGCACACGGATCCGGCTGGGCGGACTGGTCAAATCCGGCAGTCTGATCCGTGGCGACTACCTCGCGGTGCGGTTCGCCGTGACCGACGGCAACCGGGAAATCGCCGTCAGCTACGCGGGAGCGCTGCCGGACCTGTTTCGCGAGGGGCAGGGCGTCGTGGCGGAAGGTGCGCTCGATGCCGCGGGGCTGTTCCGGGCCGACACCATTCTGGCCAAACATGATGAAACCTACATGCCCAAGGAAGTTGCCGACGCCCTGAAGAAGCAGGGCCATTGGAAAGACAGCTACGGCGCGGCCGCCGCCAGGAGCGAAAGATGATCGCCGAGCTCGGCCATTACGCCCTCGTGCTCGCGCTCGGCCTCGCGCTGGTGCAGGCCGTCGTGCCGTTCTGGGGCGCAAAGAGCCGCGATCCCGTGCTCATGGCGGTGGCCGGGCCCACCGCGATCGCGCAATTCGCTTTCGTGGCCGCGGCGTTCCTGGCGCTCGTCTGGTGCCACGTCTCCTCGGACTTCTCGGTCCTGACCGTGTTCGAGAATTCGCATTCCGCCAAACCGTTGATCTACAAGATCAGCGGCGTATGGGGGAACCACGAGGGTTCCATGCTGTTGTGGATCCTCATGCTGGCGTTGTTCGGCGCGCTGGTCGCCGGCTTCGGCGGCAATCTGCCGGCCACGCTCAAATCGACGGCGCTCGCGGTGCAGGCATGGATCGCCGCGGCATTCGAGCTGTTCGTGCTGGCCACGTCGAATCCATTCGTGCGGCTCGCGCAGCCGCCGCTCGAAGGCCGCGATCTCAATCCGATCCTGCAAGACCCCGGGCTCGCGGTGCATCCGCCGTTGCTGTATCTCGGTTATGTCGGTTTCTCGATCACCTTTTCGTTCGCCGCCGCGGCGCTGATCGAAGGCCGCATCGACGCCGCCTGGGCACGCTGGGTACGGCCGTGGGCGCTCACCGCCTGGATCTTTCTGACTCTGGGCATCGCGATGGGTTCCTACTGGGCCTATTACACGCTGGGTTGGGGCGGCTGGTGGTTCTGGGATCCGGTCGAGAATGCATCGCTGATGCCCTGGCTTGCCGGAACGGCGCTGCTGCATTCGGCGGTCGTGATGGAAAAGCGCGATGCGCTCAAGGTTTGGACCATCCTGCTCGCCGTCCTGACGTTCTCATTGTCCCTGCTGGGCACCTTCCTGGTGCGCTCCGGCGTGCTCACCTCGGTTCACACCTTCGCCAACGATCCGGCCCGCGGCGTGTTCATCCTCGCGATTCTGGTGATGTTCATCGGCGGCAGCTTTGCATTGTTCGCCTGGCGCGGGCCGCTGCTCAAGCAAGGCGGATTGTTCGCCCCGATCTCGCGCGAAGGCGCGCTCATCCTCAACAATTTGTTCCTCACCACCGCCTGCGCGACGGTGTTCGTCGGCACGCTCTATCCGCTGGCGCTCGAGGCTTTGACCGGCGAAAAGATCTCGGTGGGAGCCCCGTTCTTCATCGCGACTTTCGTTCCTCTGTTCATCCCCCTCTTGGTCGCAATGTCGTTCGGCCCGCTGCTCGCCTGGAAGCGCAGCGACCTCTACGGGGTCGCGCAGCGCCTCGTCGGGGCACTTGCCGTGGCGGTGGTAGGCATCGCGGCGACGTTCGCGGTCGAGAGCGGCGGGCCGGTGGTCGCGCCGTTCGGCGTGGGTCTTGCCCTGTTCTTGATGACCGCGGCGGTCACCGATCTCGTGGAGCGCGCCGGCCTGTTCCGGTCCTCGATCGGGACGGCGGTCAGGCGTGCCGGCGGTTTGCCGCGCTCGGCCTGGGGCACCATGATCGCGCATTTCGGGGTCGGACTGACGGTGCTCGGGATCGTCGGCGAGACCCAATGGGGCGCCGAGCGGATCGCCTCGATGCGTCCGGGCGAGTCGCTATCGATCCGCCACTACGATCTAAGCTTCGACGAAGTGGTCCCGCGGCCCGGGCCGAATTTTCGCGAGTTCGTCGGCAAATTCACGGTACGGCGCGGCGGCGAGGTGATCGGGATCATGGAGCCTTCGCGTCGGGTCTATCCGGTGCGCCAGATGACGACCACGCAATCCGCGCTGATGACCCGCGGCATGAGCCAGCTTTATCTTTCGCTCGGCGATCCGGATCCCGACGGCAAGACCGCGGTGCGGCTCTATCACAAGCCGCTGGTGTTGCTGATCTGGTTGGGTGCCGCCGTCATGGTGCTGGGCGGGGCGATGTCGCTGTCCGACCGACGCTTGCGCGTGGGCGCGCCGCGACCGGCAAGAGCCCGCGTTGCCGCACAACCGGCAGAATGACTCAAAGCCATGTTCCGCAAATCACGACCCCCGCCTGGGCTGCGCCTATCTCTTCCTGGAGTGCGCGGCTCGATGCCCTTCTTGGGTCTGCTTGCAATCGCGATGTTCATCGTGCTGCAGTTCGCCACGGTGGCGGTCGCGGTGCAGCCGGACGAGGTGCTGGCCGACCCCAAGCTCGAGGCGCGGGCGCGAGCCCTGTCGCGCGAGCTGCGCTGCATGGTTTGTCAGAACCAGTCGATCGACGATTCCGATGCGCCGCTCGCCCGCGATCTGCGCATCCTGGTACGAGAAAGATTGAAAGCGGGCGACGGCGATGCGCAGGTGCTCGACTTTCTCACCGCCCGTTACGGCGAGTTCGTGTTGCTCAGGCCCCCGCTTGGATGGCACACCGCGCTGCTATGGCTGGCGCCATCGGGGGTGCTGATCCTCGGCATCTTCACGCTCATCATCGCGCGGCGCCGCCGCGTGTCCGGAGCCACCGAACCGACCGGCGGCGCTGCCGAGCCGGCGCTCACCGCGTCCGAAGAGAAGCGGCTCGCCCGATTGCTGGGCTCCAGGACGGACCGGCCGGCACGCAACGAAAACCGTTGACTCGCGTCCCTCCCGTGAGGGCCGCCTTAACAAAATTTAATCCGGCCGACAGCGCGCCGTAAGCCGCGCTGCGCCATGCTCGCGATCGCAAAGAATTCGGGCGTCCACCGGTACTCCCCGTCGCCCCCCGCCGGTGGAACGACCCCGGGGCGGGCGAATCTCGCCCGCCCCATTTGCTCCGATCTCCGGTTTCCGGCATCCGTCGCCCCCGCCGGGACCGGAGTCGGGCGGGGGCGGCGGAACAGATCCCGCCGCCCTTCGCCTTCCCTTCAGCTTTTGCTCGCAAGTGCTTGCGGAAATTCGTATCGAATCCCGCAACAGTCCGTTTCGAAATTCGTGATGTCTGGATTTCGTCCCGTGCGCTCTCGAAGAGATCAGCTTCGCGCCGGCGTGGAATCAGCCCGGCGTGCGGTATCTTGAGCCGGGTAATTCGGGTACAAGGCGCCATGATCCGCCGGGCGCCGACGAGGTGATCGAATGAAGAGGCGGGCGTTTGTGCTGTTGATTGGCGGCGCAGCTGTTGCGTGGCCGTTTGCGGCGCGCGCGCAGCAGCTAGCGACGCCGGTGATCGGTTACATGAACGGCGGCGCGCGCGACGAATATGGGGCGCTCGAGAACGCGGATGCATTTCGGCAAGGCTTAAGTGAAACCGGCTACATCGAACACCGGAATATTACGCTCGAATACCGCTGGGCGGAGGGTCACGACGATCGACTTCCGGGACTGGCGGCAGATCTGGTGCGCCAAAAAGTGAACGTGATCGCCGCGACTGGCACACCCGCGGCTCTCGCAGCAAAAGCAACCACCGCTGTCATTCCGATCGTGTTCGAGACGGCCGGTGACCCGGTCACGCTCGGCCTCGTAGCCAGCCTGAACCGGCCGGGTCGCAACGTCACCGGCGTAACCCAGTTGAACTCCGAGTTGGTATCGAAGCGACTCGGCCTGCTGCACGATTTGATACCCACAGCCAAGATCATCGGTTTGCTCGTGAACCCGAAAGATCCCCGAGCCGAGACCCAGTCGAGAGACATGCAGGAAGCGGCGCGTGCGCTCGGGCTGCAAATCCATATCCTGAACGCCAGCACCGAAGCTGAAATCGACACGGCGTTCGCGGGCTTGGTCCAACTGCGAGCAGGCGCGCTCATCGTCGGCACTGGCAACTTCTTCGCTACGCGGCGGGAACAACTCGCGGCCTTGGCCGCACGACACAGGGTGCCTGCGATCTACCAGTATCGTTATTTCGCCGCGGCCGGCGGCCTGATGAGCTATGGAGCCAGCATCACGGAAGGCTATCGCCTCGCTGGCATCTACACCGGCCGAGTCCTCAAGGGCGAAAAGCCGACCGACCTGCCGGTCGCGCGCCCGACCAAGTTCGAGCTGGTCATCAAGCTCAAGACCGCCAACGCACTCGGCCTGAGCATTTCGCCGGGCGTGCTTGCTATTGCCGACGAAGTGATCGAATAATGCGAAAGGTGTCCACGGCCTTTTCGAGACAGGCTTCAAGTACAGCGCCGACTAGCGCCGGTGGATGAAGGCTCCGGCACGGCATTTGCGAACGGCCGAGATCCTTGGATCATGCGTTTGCTCATCATCGAAGATGATCACGACGCCGCGGATTACCTCGCCAAGGCGTTCCGCGAAGTCGGCCATGTCGCCGATCAGGCATTCGACGGCGAGGAAGGGCTGGCCCTGGCGCTCGACGGCCAATACGAGGTGCTCATCGTCGATCGCATGCTGCCGAAGCTCGACGGTCTGGCGCTGATTGGCGCGCTGCGCGCCAGGGGCGTCGAAACTCCGGCGCTCATTCTGTCCGCGCTGGGACAAGTGGACGATCGCGTCAAGGGCTTGCGGGCCGGCGGCGACGATTACCTGGCGAAGCCCTACGCGTTTTCCGAGCTCCTGGCCCGTATCGAAGTGCTGTCCCGCCGTCGCGGCGGCCGCGGCGAAGAGACCCTCTACCGGGTCGGCGACCTCGAGCTCGATCGGCTCTCGCACCGGGTGAGCCGCGGCGAGACCGAGATCACGCTGCAGCCGCGCGAGTTCCGGCTGCTCGAATATCTGATGAAGCACGCCGGACAGGTGGTGACCCGAACCATGCTGCTGGAGAACGTCTGGGACTATCATTTCGATCCGCAGACCAACGTTATCGATGTGCACATTTCGCGGCTCCGCTCCAAGATCGACAAGGGCTTCGTGCGCCCGCTGCTGCACACGGTACGCGGTGCGGGGTACATGATCCGTGACGGCGCTCGGTAAGTTTTTTCGCACCACGACCTTCAAGCTTACACTCGTCTATCTGACGGTGTTCGCGCTGTTTGCGGTGTTCCTGCTCGGTTATTTCGCCTGGAACACGCAGCGGCTGATCACACAGCAGATCACCGAGACGGTGGACGCGGAGATCACCGGCCTGTCCGAGCAGTACCGGCAGGGCGGCATCCGCAGGCTAGTGATCGGGGTGGAGGCGCGCTCGCGCCGCCCCGGATCGAGCCTGTATCTGGTGACGACGTTTACCGGCGAATCGCTGGTCGGCAACGTCGGCTCGTTGGCGCCCGGCGTGCTCGACCGGGCCGGCTGGGCGGAGACCTTGTATCGCAGGCAGGATGAGAGCGAAGGCGCCGAGCATCAGGCGCTGGTGCGGGTGTTCCAGCTTCCGGGCGGATTTCGCCTACTGGTCGGCCGCGATCTCGAGGAGCGCGAGCGGCTGCAGCAGATCGTGCTCGACGCCGGCCGCTGGTCGATTGCGCTCGTGGTGGTGCTCGGGCTCGCCGGCGGCTTTCTGATCACCCGCCGCGTGCTCAGGCGCGTCGATGCCATGACGGAGACCACGCGGACGATCATGGCCGGCAATCTCGGCGGCCGCTTGGCGATCGCCGGCACCGGGGACGAGCTCGACCGGCTCGCCTCGAATCTCAACGAGATGCTCGAGCGCATCGAAGGCCTGATGCGCGGCCTCAAGGAAGTCTCCGACAACATCGCGCACGATCTCAAGACGCCGCTCACGCGATTGCGCAATCGCTGCGAGGAGGCGTTGCGGAACGCGCGGAGCGAGGCGGACTACCGCGCCGCGCTCGAAGCCACGATCGAAGAATCCGACGGCCTGATCCGCACCTTCAACGCGCTGCTCATGATCGCTCGCGCGGAATCCGGACAGGCCCGCGAGAACATGACCGAATTCGACGCCGCCGAGATCGTCCGCGACGTCGGCGAGCTCTACGAGCCGCTGGCAGACGAGAAGGGGCTGGCGCTGAGAGTCGACGCGGCGGGCCCGGCGCCGGTGAAGGGCAATCGCGAGCTCGTCAGCCAGGCGCTCGCCAATCTCGTCGACAACGCCATCAAATACGCCAAGCTGGAGGCGGTGGACGGGGCCAATGCCGAGATTCTGGTCACCGCGCGGGGCGAGGGGGACCGCATCCTGCTCGCCGTTGCCGACCACGGTCCGGGCATTCCGGGCAAGGATCGCGGGCGCGTGGTCGAACGGTTCGTCCGGCTCGAGCAGAGCCGATCCGAGCCGGGCTCGGGCCTGGGTCTGAGCCTCGCCGCCGCGGTCGCCCATCTGCATGCCGGCGAGCTCAGACTCGAGGACAATGGGCCGGGCCTCAAAGCGGTGATCGCGCTGCCGCGCGCCGGCCCGCGAGCATCGTCGGCTGCCTGAGCATCTCGGATCGCTGACGGTTTGCCGTGATAATCGATGACCATGATGCGCTCACCGGCGGCTGTCCGCTGCGCAAAAGGAAACGGCGAGCCGGCATCCCCGCCGCGGCGCCGAGGCATTGAAGCACGCCGCGTGGCGAAAGGTTCGGCTCAAGCCGCCGCGATGCCGATGCCCTCCTGCTCGCAGGTGTTCGCGACGTCGCTGACCGTCGCGCGCTGCACGTCGCGCCGGAAACGCAGATCGTCGAAGCGGGTGCCGCGGTGCATCGTGCAGCGATCGTCCCACATCACGAGGTCATTGACGCGCCAACGGTGGGTATAGACGAACTGCCGTTGCGTGGCGTGCTCGATGAGGTCGTCGATCAGCGCGCGGCCCTCCACGTCGGGCATGCCGAAGATGCGGCCGGCGTGAGAGGCGAGATACAGCGACTTGCGGCCGGAATCCGGGATGACGCGAACGAGCGCCTGGGGCACCGGCGGCAGCGCCTCGCGCTCCTCGTCGGAGAAATTGGTGAAGCCGAGCCGGCCGCGCGAGTTGAAGATCGAGTGCTCGGCAATGAGCCCTTCGAGCCGCCGCTTCATGGTCTCGGGCAGCGCGTCATAAGCGGCGCGCTCGTCGGCGAATTCGGTGTGGCCGCCGAGCGGCGGGATCGCCCGCGCATAGAGCAGCGATGCGAGCGCCGGCAGCCGCTTGAATGAGCTGTCGGTGTGCCAGAGCCGGTTCGCCAGTTGGAACTGGCGCAGCCTGGAGTCCTTGCCCCACAGTTTATCCTTGTGATTGAGGTTGGAAACGTCGGCGAATTCTTGGCGCAGGCGCAGCGGCGCGTCCTTGCGGTGGACGCCGATCGTCACTTCCAACGGCCCGAACAGCGCCGCGAACCCGAGATGCTGCTCCTGGGTGAGCTGCTGGTCGGGAAAAATCAGCACCGCATGGGTCGCGAATGCGGCTTTTACCGCGGCGAGATCCGCGGCTTCGAGCGGCTGCGCCAGATCGAGATCGCCGATTTCGGCGGCGAAGCTCGGCGTGACCGAATAAACGCTGATCGCCATCTCGTTTCCTCCGCCGCGATCCTACCGCGGGATGTCTTCATGCCGGCTCTTGCCGGCCGGGCGATGCTCATCCCGGCAGCGCATGTTTCCACGCGAGGTCCCATTCCTGGCCGATCATGTCCACGACCTTGCCGTTCTGCTCGAAGAATTTGTTTGGGACCTGGAACACGGCGAGCATCAACCCGCCTTCGGGCGTCCAGGCGGCGTGACGGCTGCCGGCGGGCCGCCATACGAAATCGCCGGGCCCGACTTCGAGCCCGGCCTCCGGACCCTCCTTGTCCACCAGGCGGCCCTCGATCATGTAGGTCTGCTCGATCAGCACATGCTCGTGGTCGGGCAGGACGGCGCCCGGCTGCATCTTGAGCAGCACGGTCACCAGGCCGCTATCGCGGTCGACCAGCAGGGTCTTGACCTCGCAGCCTTCGAACCGGGTCTTTTCCCAGGGCAGGTCGTCCATGTGCACCGAGCGGGACGCCTTGGGGCCGAGCCCGGCGTGATTCTTGGCATTGGGCGTGATCGCGGCCATGGCTTGTTCTCCTTGGTTCGCGCGGATCGCGACAGCCTAGCGGTTCCCGGCACGTGGTTCCAGGGCGGACGCGCGCAGCAGGAATTGGCCCGCAGCTGCTCATCGATCAAGAAACGGAGCGAGAAAGCAAGCGAACTACTCGATTTGCGCGCCATTGCCGGGACCTTTGGCCCCGCGTATCGTTCGCAACCAGGGGAAAGCCGGAATCGATTCAGGGAGGGGAGGGGCCATGACCATCGGTTTGCCGCGGCTCGTAAGCGTGGTGCTCGCCGCTGTCATCGGCGCGCTGGCGGCCGGGGCCGCGGCGGCGCAGGACGACACTTGCAAGAACCGCGGTCAGCTCGACACGCTCTACTGCGACGAGGACCGCGACCTCGTTGCCGATCCGCCGAAAGATCCGAGGAACTGGCGCGATCCTTCGACCCTGGTATTCGCCTATACGCCGGTTGAGGATCCGGCGGTTTATCAGAATATCTTCAAGCCGTTCACGGATTACCTGGCGGCCTGCACCGGCAAGCGCGTGGTCTATTATCCGGTGCAGTCGAACTCGGCCGAGGTCGAGGCGATGCGGTCGGGCCGCCTGCACATTGCGGGGTTCTCGACCGGCCCCACGGGCTTTGCCGTCAATCTCGCGGGCGCGGTGCCATTCGCCACGAAAGGCACCCAGAAGGGCGTGCAGGGCTATCATCTGCTCGCGATCGTCCGCAAGGAAAGCCCGTTTACGAAGCTCGCCGACCTCAACGGCAAGCGCGTGGCGCACACCTCGCCCTCCTCGAACTCGGGCAATCTGGCGCCGCGCGTGCTGTTCCCGCCGGAGGGGCTGAAACCCGACGAGGATTACAAGCCGCTGATGTCGGGAGGGCACGACAAATCCACGCTCGGGGTACGTTCCGGCGACTACGACATGGCACCGGTCGCCTCCGACGTGTTCGAGCGCATGGTGGTGCGCGGCACGGTGAACGGCGATGATTTCCGCATCATCTACAAGAGCCCGATTTTTCCGACATCCTCGTTCGCCCATGCGCACGATCTCAAGCCCGAGCTCGCCGCCAAGATCCAGCAGTGCTTTTTTGCGTTCCGCTTCACGCCGGAGATGACGAAGGAATTCAACGGCGACGACCGTTTCGTGCCGATCACGTACAAGGAGACCTTGGCGGTCGTGCGCGAGGTCGCGGAAAAGACCGGAACGCCGTACAATAAGGCCGGCTACGAGGCGGAATCGAAACGCGAGGCGGAAGCGCTCGCGAAGAAGCAGTAGCAGCAAGCTCCGAAGCCGTGAGCCCCGCTTGATGGACGCGCTCGCCCAAGGCCGCGAGCAGAGCTCCCCGGATCCGGCGGTCGATCGGTCGCTCGTCATCCGCAATCTCAGCAAACAATACCGCACCAGCTCGATCGTTCTGAAAAACGTGTCGCTCGCGCTCGAGGGCCGCGGCTTGACCGCGATCATCGGCCCGTCCGGCGCCGGCAAGTCGACGCTGGTGCGCTGCATCAACCGGCTGGTCGATCCAACCACGGGCGAGATCCTGTTCATGGGCCAGGACCTCGCCAAGCTCGGCGGTCGCGCGCTGCGCCGGGCGCGCCGGCGGATCGGCATGGTGTTCCAGGAGTACAATCTGGTCGAGCGCCTGTCCGTCATCGAGAACGTGCTGTGCGGACGGCTGGGCTACATCCCGGTGTGGCGCGCGTTTTTTCGTCGGTTCAGGCCCGAAGATATCGACCGCGCGTTTCAGCTGCTCGATGCGGTGGGCTTGAGCGAGTTCGCCACCGCACGCGCCGATCGGCTCTCCGGGGGGCAACGCCAGCGGGTCGGGATCGCGCGCGCCCTGATGCAGGCACCCGACCTGATGCTTGCCGACGAGCCGACGTCCTCGCTCGATCCCAAGACCTCGGTCGAGATCATGGAGCTGATCGCGCGCCGGGCCGGCGAGCGCGACATTCCGGTGATCGTCAACATTCACAATGTCGAGCTGGCTCGCCGCTTCGCCGACCGCATCGTCGGCATGGCCAAGGGCGAGATCGTGTTCGACGGCGAGCCGCGCGCGCTCGAGGATGAGCACCTCATCGCCATTTACGGCGGCGAAGGATGGCTCGAGTGAGCCCAGAATCCGCTCCCCATAACTTCCGCGGCGCGGCGCGTTGCGTTCCCGCCGAACTGGCTGCTGCGTCTCGGCCTGCTCATGCTTGCGGCCTACGTCGTCTATGCGGGCTCGATCCTCGACGTCTCCTGGCCGCGCTTCCTGCGTGGTCTGAGCGAGGGCGCGCGGTTCCTCGGGCGGATGTTCCCGCCCAATGTAGCGGGCGACAAGCTCGCGCTGCTGCAAACCGGCATGATCGAGAGCCTGCAGATCGCGATTCTCGCGACCGCGTTCGGCGTCGGCTTCTCGTTGCCGCTGGGAATTGCCGCGGCGCGCAATCTCAGCATCGCGCCGCTCGCCTGGACCGCGCGGGCGCTGATCGCGCTGTTGCGCTCGTTCCATCCCATCATCGTCGCCATCCTGTTCGTCAAGGCGGTGGGCTTCGGCGCCCTCGCCGGCATCCTGGCCTTGATCGTCGCCTCGATGGGATTCATCTCCAAGCTGCTCGCCGAGGCGGTCGAGGAAACGTCGATGCAGCAGGTCGAGGCGGTGCGCGCGAGCGGGGCCTCGTTCCTTGCCGTTGTCGTCATGGGGGTGCTGCCGCAGGTGATGCCGCGGTTCATCGGATTTGTCGCCTACCAGCTCGATTCCAACCTGCGCAATTCGGCGCTGGTCGGTCTGGTTGGCGGCGGCGGCATCGGCGCGACGCTGTTCACGGCGTTTCAGCGTTTCGACTACGACTTCGTGCTCACGATCGTGCTCGCCATCATCGGGTTCGTGATGGTCGGCGAGCTTTTATCCGGCCTGATGCGCAGGCTGTTCCAATGAGCGGCGCCGGTTCCTCGCCGGTCGTCCCGGCTGCCGCATCGTTGCGCCGCTGGCAGCGGTTCACGATGCCGGAACGCATCCTGCGGTCGCTGTTCTATCTCGCGGTGCTGCTGGCGATCATGTGGTCGTTCCGGACCATCGAGATCATCCCGGAATTTCTCTACGACGCCCCGCAGCAGACCGCGGACCTGTTTCTGCGCATGTGGCCGATCGACTGGGCGTGGTATCCCAAAGTGGTGCATCCGGCGTTGATCGAGACGCTGCACATTGCGACGTTGGGAACCGTGCTCGCCGTAGGGCTCGCGGGGCTGGTCGCACTGCTCGTCGCCCGCAATCTGACCGGCTCGATTGCCCTCAACCTGTTGGGCAAGTTCATCCTGGTGTCGACGCGTTCGGTGCACACCATGGTGTGGGCGCTGTTCTTCGTCGCGGTGTTCGGGCCGGGGCCGCTCGCCGGCATGCTCGCGATCGCCGTGCACTCGATCGGCTTCACCGGCAAGTTTTTATCCGAAGCCATCGAGGAGGTGCGGCCGGGCCCGATCGAGGCGCTCAGGGCTGCCGGCGCGCCGCCGATCGCAATTCTGCTGAAAGGCTATTGGCCGCAGGTCAAGCCTGCGTTCCTGTCGATTGCCCTGTTTCGCTGGGACATCAACGTGCGCGAATCGGCGGTGCTCGGGCTGGTCGGCGCCGGCGGGCTCGGCATGGCGCTCGATACCGCGCTGTCGAACCTCTATTGGGACCAGGTCGGACTGGTGCTGCTCGTCATTTTCGCGGTGGTGATCGCGACCGACATCGCGACGTCCTGGGTGCGCGGCCGGATCATTTGAATTGCCTTCGGGTCGCGGCCGAGCTCGTGGTCTCGGTCTCTTGGATGATTTGCAGCGGTTCGCCCCGATTTGTAAGGCCCATGGCCTCCATGCTAGTTTTCCAGTATGGGCAAGTTCGAAGAGATCAAACGCGCGGTTTCCAGCTTGGGCGCTGAGGAGCTCGCGAAATTTCGCGCTTGGTTCGAAAAATTCGATGCGGGCCGTTTCGACGAGAAGATCGAACGCGATGCGCAAAGCGGCAAGCTCGACGGGCTTGCCGATGAGGCGCTTGCCGAATTTCGCAAGGGCGGCGCTCGCGAGCTGTGAGGCACTTTGCAAGCTCCAGATTCTGGGATGCATACCAAAGACTTCCCGAACCCATTCGTGCGCTCGCCGACAAGACCTATGCCATTCTGAAGGAAAACCCACGCCATCCTTCCCTGCATTTCAAGAGGGTTGGACGTTTCTGGTCCGTTCGCGTTGGGCAGCGCTACCGCGCGCTCGCTCTGGACGTCGATGGGGACATGCTCTGGTTTTGGATCGGGACACATGCCGAGTACGATCGTTTGATCCACTAACCGGTGTGCTCGGCTGACACGCGGAGTACCAATGATCGATGACCAATGTATTTCTCACCCACACCCCGGAGATGCTGCGAAACTATTACGGCGAGCGCGCTCTGGCGGCGTTGAAAACTCACGCCGAGGTCCGCATCAATCCGACCGGCCGGGTTCTCGACGCCGATGCGCTCGCGCAAGCGGCGCGCGGCTGCGAGATCATCGTCTCGGACCGCCAGACGCCGGGGCCGGCGGCTCTCTTTCGCCAAGCGGGCGATCTCGTCGCGTTCCTGCGCTGCGCGGTCGACATTCGCAACGTCGACGTGGCGGCGGCGAGCGGCGAGGGCATCTTGGTGACCCGGGCCACGCCCGGTTTTGCCGCCTCGGTTGCCGAAATGGCGATCGGGTTCATGGTCGATCTCGCGCGCAACATCTCGGATTCGGTCCTCATCTATCGCCAGGGCCGCAGTCCGGAGGCCGGCGCCGGACGCCAGCTCAAAGGTGCGACCCTCGGGATCATCGGCTATGGCGTCATCGGCCGATATCTCGCGCCGATCGGCCAGGCGCTTGGCATGCAGGTGATCGTCAGCGATCCGTACCAGACGGTCACGGCGCCGGGGATCCGCCAGGCGGCGCTGGACGCGCTGCTCGCCCAATCCGACTTCGTCGTATGCCTCGCCGTCGCGACCGAGGAGACCGAGAATCTGATTAACGCCGCGAGATTCGCGCAGATGAAGCCGGGTGCGTTCTTCATCAATCTGTCGCGCGGCAATCTGGTCGACGAGGCGGCACTGGCGCACGCGCTCGAGGAGCGGCGCATCGGCGGCGCCGCGATCGACGTCGGGCGGGCGCCGGACCAGATGCCGTCCCTCGATCTCGCCCGCCGGTCCGACGTGATCGCCACGCCGCATGCGGCGGGTCTCACGCCGGAAGCGATCGAGCATCAGGCCTTCGATACGGTGCGGCAGGTGGCCGAGCTCGTCGCCGGCCGCGTTCCGCCCGGCGCCGTCAACGCCGAGGCGGCGAGCCGGCTTGCTCGCCTGCGCAAAGACTGACCTCACGCGCCGGCGATTGGCTTGCTGGCCGAATGCACACGCGGACATCGACGGAGTGCGGAAGATCGCTTCACGCGCCGGCCGCGAGGCGGGTCGGCCGCTTGTTAGCGAGCGGCAGCATCACCGGCTCGTTGGACTCCGCCGATAGATCGGCGGCCATGCAGAGCTCCATCACCTGCCTGGCCTCTTCCGGCTCGACCAGCACCGGCCGGTCGAGCGCGACCGCCTCGACAAAATGCACGGTCTCGCTCGCCATCGGTCCGGCGTAGACGTGCCCGACCGGCTCTCCCGGCATGGTCGACATCGGGAACATGGTGCCGTTCTTGACCGTGCTGAGCATCACGTCGCGATGCGTGTCGTCGACCATGATTGCGCCATCGGTTCCGACCACCTCGATCCAGGTGGAGGAGAAATTCGGATAACCGGGCGGCAGGCTCCAGCCGCCGCCGACCACGAACGAGACGCCGGTATCCAGCGTGACCATTGTCCACTGCAGATCGGGCACGTCGCCGCCGCTCGCCTCGCGCATGGCGCCGTAATTCACCTGCGAGTAGACGCGCACGGGCTTCGCGGGGCTGAGGCACCACAGCACGAAATCGATGTCGTGGGTGGATTCCATCGCGGCCGGCGACAACTTGACCCGGCCGCTGATCTTCTTGCCGAGCCCGCGGGTGATGTGGCGGCTGACCAGCACGCTCACCGGCTTGCCGATCGTGCCGTCGGCAATGGCTTTCTTCACGTACGCGTATTTCGCATTGAAGCGCTGCGAATAGCCGATGGTGAATTTCAGCCCGGCGGCGCGCGCGAGCGCGATCAGCTCGTCGGCTTCCGAGAGTTCGATCGCGATCGGTTTTTCGAGAAAGACGTGCTTGCCGGCAAGCAGGCAGTCCCGGGCGATCGGGAAATGCGTGGTCTCCGGCGTGGTGCTGACGAACACCGCCGCGATCTCGTCGTTGTCGAGGAGCTTGCGATAATCCGCGACCGCGGTTTTCGCCCGCGTCGAGGCCGCGACTTCCTGGAGACGCTCCGATCGAGTCTCGACGACGTGCAGCGCTTTCACCAGCGGATTGGCCGCGCAGGTCTCGGCGCGAATGCCGCCGCACCAGCCGGTTCCGATGATGGCGACTTCGATCGGCTCCATAGGTCTCCTGATCGATGACCGAACCATTACCGCACCGCGAACGGTGAATGATAGGGACGCCCGAACGGAAGGCCGGCCGTCACCGTCTGCACCGGCTTGATGTACGTCTGACCCTTGCGCGTGTTGTTCCTGGTATCCACGAACGACACCGGTCCCTCGACCAGCTCCAGGATCGCGGCATCCGCCGGCGCCCCGACCTGCAGGGTGCCGAGCTTGGGCATGCGATTGATCACCTTGGCGGGATTGGTCGTCGCCATCGTCACGACCTGTTCCAGCGTGAAGCCGAGGCCGAGGAATTTGCTCATCACCCAGGTCAGATACGGCATACCGGGCGTGTTTCCGGAGAACACGTGGATGTCGGAGGAGATCGTGTCGGGCGGGCAGCCTTGCGCGATTGCGGGCTCCGCCACGGTGTAATCGAAACTGCCGCCGCCGTGCCCGACGTCGAAGATCACGCCGCGCTGCTTCGCGGCGAGCGCGGCAGGCAACACTCGCCCGTCCTGCACGATATTGGTGAACTGGTTGGCAAGGTTCGGCGCGCCGGAATAGGCGTGCGTGAGGATATCGCCGGGGCGCAACGTGTCGAGAATCTGTGACATGAGCTCGACCGTCTCCACTCCGCCGATGTGGCACATCACCTTGGCACCGGTGCCGGCCTTTTCACATGCCGCAATCGACCGCTTCAGCGGCTCCAATCCGTGCTTGGCGATGACGTTCTCCGACATGCGGACCTTGACGCCGATCACCATGTCGGAATTTTCCGCGACGGCCTTTGCGGCGGCGTCTACTTGCGCGAAGTCGATGTTGTAGAGCTCGGCGACCGGGAACGGCGTGAGCCCCACATTAGCGATGTGCACGAAGGCGTAGAGACGAGTGCGGGTCTGCGCCACCACGTAGCGGCGGAACGCAGCGAAATTGTTGGCCCCGGCGTCGCCTGCCGACACGCACGTCGTCGTGCATTGAAACGCCGTGAGCTCGTCGGCCGGAATGCCGATCGCGGAGCCATACGGATAGACGTGCGTATGCAGGTCGACGAGGCCCGGCGTCACCAGCTTGCCGGAGGCGTCGAGCGTGCGCAGCGCCCGGCTCGCCGGAATGTCGGCTTCGAGCGTCTCGATGAGGCCGTAGCGGATGCCGATGTCGCGCCGTGCCCGCAACGTCTGGCTGGGGTCGAGCACTTCACCGCCCTTGATGACGAGATCGAACTTGTCCTCGGGCCGCATGGCGGCGCGCGCGGGATGGTAGAGGCCTGCGGCGGCCGTCCCGAGCGCGGTCGAGCTGGCACCGATGAGAAAATCGCGGCGAGAAACAATGGACATGGCGTGCCCCCGGCAATGGCTCGGCAACGTTGGTCCGGGCCCGAAGGGCAGCATGTTGGAGGGCAGCGCGTGAATCAAGAGCCTCGGCTACGTCGGCTTCCAGCGGGCAGGGCGCTTCTCGGCAAACGAGGCCAGCCCTTCCGCGGCCTCCGCGGATTGGCGCTTGACCGCATGGCTCTCGACCAATTGGTCGAACGCCGTCGCGTCGAGATCGGCGAAGGCCGAGCGCAGCGCCAGCGCCTTGGTCTGGGCGACCGCCTCGGGGCCGTTCTCGAGCAGCTGAGCGAGCATGCGCTCGCCCGCCGCTTCGAGCCCGGCGCGCGGCGCCACTTCATGAACGAGGCCGATCCGCCGCGCTTCCGCCGCGCCGAACCGTTCGCCGGTCAGTGCATAGCGGCGCAGCTGGCGTACTCCGATCGCGTCGGCGAGCTGCGGCAGGATGATTGCCGCCGTCAGTCCCCACCGCACTTCCGCGATCGAGAAGACGGCATCCTCGGCCGCGATCACGACGTCGCACGCGGCGATGATGCCGGTGCCGCCGCCGAAACAGCCGCCGTGCACGAGGCCGATCGTCGGCACCGGCGCCAGGTTGAGGCGCTGCACCGCTTCGGCAGTCGCCCGCGAAATCCGGATGTTCTCCTGCGGCGATGATTTTCGCACCGCATCGATCCAGTTGAGATCGGCGCCGGCCTGGAAATGCCGGCCATTGCCCTTGATCACGATCGCGCGCAGCTGATCCGCGCCGGAAAGCGCCTCGATCGCCGCAAGCAGACCCTCGATCAGATCGCCGTCGTAGGCGTTGTTGACCTCGGGCCGGTTGAGAACGACGCTCGCGACGCCGCGCGGATCGACGTCCCACAGAACCGGGCCGGCGGAATTCGTTGGCGGCATTGCGCACTCCTATGTCGAGACAAGGTGCCCATACATCCTACCGTGCTCCATGCGGGCTGCAGCCATGCCAATTCAATCCAGATCCTCGCCGTCCATTCCGGCGTTGCGGCGCGCGCGGGCGGTGAGTTCGGTGACGATCGGGCCGACTGCGGCCGGATCCTCGACCGGCTCGGCGGCCGGGCCGCGGTGCCAGCCCTCCATCACCGCGAAGAAGCCGCCGCCCACTTCGAACACGCGGCCGGTCACGTGCCCGGATTCTTGGCTTGCGAGCCAGACCACGATCGGCGGCACCCATCGCGCGTCGCGCCGGGCGCGCTGCTCCGGCGTAAGCGTCCGCAGGTTCTCGGTCATGCGGGTCTGCGCATGCGGCATGATGGCGTTCGCGGTCACGCCGTAGCGCCTAAGCTCGCGGGCGGCGATGATCGTCAACGCGGCAACGCCGGCCTTGGCGGCCCCATAGTTGGTCTGCCCGACGTTGCCGAACAGCCCCGAGCTCGACGAGGTGTTGATCAGGCGGGCGTCGAGCGGCCCGCCGCGCTTGCTCTGATCGCGCCAATAGGCGGCGGCGTGGCGGGCGGGCAGGAACGTGCCCTTCAGGTGCACCCGGATGACCGCGTCCCATTCCGCCTCGCTCATGTTGGCGAGCATGCGGTCGCGCAGAATGCCGGCGTTGTTGATCAGCACGTCGAGCCGCCCGAACGTCTCGACCGTCTGGTCGATGAGCCGCTTGGCGCCGTTCCAGTCGCTGATGTCGTCGCCATTGGCGAGCGCCTCGCCGCCGGCCGCGCGGATCTCCTGGACGACCCGGGCAGCCGGGGAGGGATCCTTGCCGGTTCCCTCGGTGGAAGCGCCGAGATCGTTGACCACCACCTTGGCGCCATGGGCCGCGAGCATGCGCGCGTGCTCGCGGCCGATGCCGCGTCCGGCTCCGGTCACCACCGCCACCCGGCCTTCGCACAATCTGGTCATGACTGCGTTTCCCCCGACCCGTCCTGCTCGCGCCCGATTGTCCGATACCCTCCGCCTCCCGCGCAACCGCGCCGCATGTGCTGCGCCCGTGGCCGACCAGTTTTGCTCTGCGCTGCCCCGAGCCGGGGTTGCCGCTGGTATTCATTCGTGGCAAACAAGCGCCAGCAAGACGCGCCCGCGGGCATGTCCAAAAACGGGAGGAATGAAATGAAACGTCGTGATGTACTCAAGGCGGCAGGCGCCGGGTTTGCCGCCGCGGCGATTGCCAAGCCGGCGATTGCGCAATCCATGCCGGAACTCAAGTGGCGGTGCACGTCGAGCTTCCCGAAATCGCTCGACACGGCGTACGGTGCAGCCGAAACTTTGTCGAAATTCGTCGCGGAGGCGACCGACGGCAAGTTTCAGATCCAGGCGTTCGCGGCGGGCGAGATCGTTCCTCCATTCCAGGCGGTCGATGCCGTGGGTAACAGCACGGTGGAGATGTGCCATACGGCCGCCTACTATTTCATCGGCAAGGATCCGACCTTCGCGCTCTACTGCTCGCTGCCGTTCGGCCCCAACGCGCGCCAGCAGAACGCCTGGTTCCAGGATGGCGACGGCATGAAGCTGCTCAACGAGTTCGGGAAGAAGTTCAATATCCACGGCCTTGCGGGCGGCAACACCGGGGCGCAGATGGGCGGTTGGTTCCGCAAGGAGATCAACGAGGTGGCGGATCTCAGCGGCCTCAAGTACCGCATTGGCGGATGGGCCGGCAAAACCATCCAGAAACTCGGCGGCGTGCCGCAGCAGATCGCCGGCGGCGACATTTACCCAGCGCTGGAGAAGGGTACGATCGATGCTGCCGAATGGGTCGGCCCCTACGACGACGAGAAGCTCGGGTTCTACAAGGTCGCCAAATACTACTACTACCCCGGATGGTGGGAAGGCGCCACCGCCCTGCACTTCTTCGTCAACACCACGAAATGGGCCGAGCTGCCGAAGAACTACCAGGCGATCGTCACCGCGGCGGCCGGCTACGTCAATATGGACGTGCAGGCCAAATACGACGCCCGCAACCCGGCAGCGCTGCGGCGTCTAGTGGCCGCGGGCACGCAGCTGCGACCGTTCAGTCAGCAGATCATGGAAGCCAGTCTGAAGGCTTCGACCGAAGTGAATACCGAGACCGCGGCTGCCAATCCGGACTTCAAGAAGATCTACGAATCCCTCATCGCCTTCCGCAACGAGGAATATTTGTGGTGGCGGGTCGCCGAATACACATACGACAGCTTTATGCTTCGCACCGGTACGCGGATCTAGTGTGGAGATTCCGGGACCGCGAAACGGATTCCACGATCGCCGGCAATCGCGACCGTCTCGTCGCGACCAGGAACTTCCGATGCCGGCCTACTCCCGGGATCGGCCTCCGCCTCGAGCCGGGGGTTTTGTGTCCGATGCAAGATCGGATGCCTGCATGCTGAGAATGGAGGAATTCTATGAAACGTCGCGATGTGCTCAAAGCGGCCAGCGGCGGATTTGCCGCCGCGGCGATTGCCAAGCCGGCGATCGCCCAGTCCATGCCGGAGCTCAAATGGCGGTGCACGTCGAGCTTTCCGAAATCGCTCGACACGCTGTACGGCGCCGCCGAGATCTTCGCCAAGGCCGTCGCCGAGGCGACCGAGAACAAGTTCCAGATCCAGGTGTTCGCGGCCGGCGAGATCGTTCCCGGGCTGCAGGCGGCGGATGCGGTGACCAACGGCACGGTCGAGGCGTGCCACACCGCCTCCTATTATTACGTCGGCAAGGATCCGACTTTCGCGCTGCCCTGCGCGGTCCCGTTCGGACTCAACGCCCGCATGCAGAATGCCTGGATGTATTTCGGCGGCGGCATCGACCTGACCAACGAGTTCTATAAGAAGTACAGCATCTACTCGCTTCCGGCCGGCAACACCGGCTGCCAGATGGGCGGCTGGTTCCGCAAGGAGATCAAGGAGACGAGCGATTTCAACGGCCTCAAGATGCGCATCGGCGGTTACGCCGGCCGGGTGCTGCAGAAGCTCGGGTGCGTGCCGCAGCAGCTCGCCGGCGGCGACATCTACCCGGCGCTGGAAAAGGGCACCATCGACGCCGCCGAATGGGTCGGCCCCTACGACGACGAGAAGCTCGGGTTCTACAAGGTCGCGCCGTATTACTATTATCCGGGCTGGTGGGAAGGCGGCACCCAGGCATCGCTGTTCTTCAATCTCGAAAAGTGGAACTCGCTCAACGCCACCTACAAGTCGATCGTGCGCACCGCCGCCGACATGACCAACGTGTGGATGCAGGCGAAATACGACGCCGTCAACCCGGCCGCGTTGCGCCGCCTCGTCGCCGAGAAGACGCAACTGCGGCCGTTCCCGCAGCCTGTCATGGATGCCTGCTTCAAGGCCGCCAACGAGGTCTACGATGAGGTCTCGGCCACGAACCCGATGTTCAAGAAGATCTGGGAATCGATCCGCGATTTCCGCAACGAGGAATATCTGTGGTGGTCGGTGGCCGAGTACAACAACGACAATTACATGATCCGCCACACCCGCAGCTGATCGACGCAGCGCGCGAGCAGCGAAAGCGCAGAACCCCGGGGCGCCGACCCCGGGGTTCCGTTTTCAAGATCCGCTTCGTAGCGGCGATCAGGTCTTGGCGCGCGTGCGGATCGAGAACGTATCGAAGCTGTATTCTGCGACCTCCAGCGAAGATCCAATTTTTGGCACCGTGACCTTGCTGCCCGACCTGATGATGAGGCGGTGACCCGGCGCGGCGCACACTCCGAAGCGGCTGCCGGTGAGGCAATATCGAGGTAGCGCTTCGGAGAAAGCCGCGCTAGGATGAACTCGGGTCCCGGTTTGGAGAGCTTCATGTCGGACGCAGTGACTGGTTTCATCGGCGCGGCGCTGATGATCACCTTTCTGCTACTGATCGCGGTCAAGCTCAACGAATCATCGCTTTGGATCGTCGTGCTCGTCGGCATCGTCCTGATGGCGTGGGCCTATTGGACCGATGCGCTGGGACCGGTCCTGGGTCGCGCCCCGCCCTCCGACTGATCGCGGCTATCGGCTCCCTTTGCGAGGTCGCCGTCCGGTGCGTTTTCCCGATAGCGTGCCGAGCAGGAATCGTGCCGTGCGCAGCAGCCGCGCATCGTCGCCCGGCGCTCCGACGAGCTGCACGCCGAGCGGCAGGCCGTGCTCGCCCTCCAGGATCGGGAGCGACAGAGCCGGCAGCCCCAGCAGGGTCCACAGAGAGCAGAAAGCCGGATCGCCCGTCGATGCGAGGCCCCTAGGCGCAACGCCGGGCGCAGCCGGGGTGAGAATCGCGTCGTAGAGGTCGAAATATTTGGCAAGGACCTGCCCCAGGGCCCTCGCGTCGTCGCTCGCAGCGAAATAATCGACCGCGGCAATGGCGCGGCCTTCCGCCAGGAAATCGCGCAACGCCCGGCTTGCGGTGTCGCCGGCGCGCTCGACGATCGCGGAATGCCGATGCGCCATATCCGCGGCCATGATCGTGCGGTGGTCGCGCCAGGCTTCGGCAAATGTCTGCGGCAGCTCGACGGTGTCGACGCGTTCGCCAAGATGCTCGACCAGGCTTTCCAAGGCCTGCCTCGAATCCGCAGTGGCCTCGTCCCAGATCGGACTGCGCATGAACGCGAATCGGGGCGGCAACGGCGGGGCCTCGACAAGGATCTTACGAAATGCTGGCGCCGCGGCCGGCTCGGTGTCGGGATCCTCGGGATCATGGCCGACGATCACCTCGAGCAAAAGTGCGGTATCTTCCAGCGTGCGCGCGAACACGCCGGGCTGATCGAGCAGCCGCGAATGCGCGAGCATTCCCGATCGAGAGATGGACCCGTGACTCGGCTTGCAGCCGAATACGCCGCAGAAGGCGGCCGGCCGGATCACCGAACCATTGGTTTGGGTGCCGAGCGCGAGCGGCACCATGCCGGCCGCGACGGCCGCAGCGGAGCCCGACGAGGAACCACCGGGCGTGTGCTCGAGATCTCGCGGATTGCGCGTCGGGCCGGAATGATAGAAAGCGAATTCCGTGGTGACGGTCTTGCCGAGGATGACGGCGCCCGCGCTTCGCAATCGCGCGACGATGGTTGCGTCGCGTCGAGGCCGCCGGCCGGAAAAGATCGGCGAGCCGTGCTCGGTCGGATAATCCTCCGTATCGATGATGTCCTTGATGCCGACCGGAATGCCGTTCAGCGGTCCGGTCGGCTTGCCGTTGCGCCGGCGCTCATCGAGCGCGCGCGCCTGGGCTAGCGCGTGCTCCGGATCGAGATGGGCGAAAGCCGAAATCTCCTTGTCGACCGTCGCAATGCGGTCGAGGCAGGCACGCGTATATTCCTCCGCCGAAATTGCGCCGCGCGCGATCTCGGCTGCCGCTTCGGTTGCGGTGAGGCTGGCGAATTCGTCGGCGGACAAGGCTATTTCCCGTAGAGCAGGCCGGGCAGCCAGAGTGCTATCTGCGGGAAAATATAAACCAGTGTCATCGACAGGAAAACCATGAAGACGAACGGCAAGGCGCCGGCGAAGATCTGCGTCAAGCGCACGTGCGGCGGAGCCACGCCCTTGAGATAATAGGCCGCCATCGCCATCGGCGGGGTATTGAATGAGGTCTGGATGTTCAGCGCGACCAGGATGCCGAACAGGATCGGGTCGATCTGGAACGTCTTCAGCAGCGGCAGGAAAATCGGCACGAAGATGATGATGATCTCCGTCCATTCCAGCGGCCAGCCGAGCAGGAAGATGATGACCTGGGCGACGATCAGGAAGGTCACCGAGTTGAGGTGCGCCGCGAGCACCCAGCGCTCGATCACCTCGTGCCCGCCGAGATAGGAAAACACCGACGAGAACGTCCAGGAGCCGATGAAAAGGAAGCAGACCATCGCCGAAGTGCGGGCGGTGAGATATACGGCTTCCTTCAAGCGCACGAACGTAAGCGAGTTGTAAGCAGCCGCGAGCAGCACTGAACCCAGCGCGCCGACCGCCGCGGCCTCTGACGGCGTCGCTAGGCCGAACAGGATAGCGCCGAGAACCGAGAGGATCAGGATCGCCAGGGGAAAGAACGAGGTTGCGAGTGCATAGAACACTTCAAAAAACGGAATTTTCCGGTCGAGCTCCTTCGGCTTGGGCGCGAGACTGGGATTGATGATCGCCCGGACCACGACATAGACGACGTACAGGCCGGCGAGAAGGAAACCCGGCAGGAACGCGGCGGCATAAAGTTGGACCACCGAAGTGGCCGTCGTGGCCCCGTACAGAATCAAGAGGACGCTCGGCGGAATCATGATGCCGAGACAGCCGCCCGCGCAGACCACGCCCGCTGCGAGCTCGGTGTTGTAGCCCGCGCGCAGCATCGCCGGAAAAGCCAGCAGGCCCATCAACGTGACGACGGCGCCGACGATACCGGTCGCGGTCGCGAACAACGCGCAGGTGACGAGCGTCGCCACCGCAAGCGAGGCCGGAACGTTCCGCGCCGCCATTTGTATCGAGAAGAACAGTCGGTCGAGGATGTTCGAGCGTTCGACGACGTAACCCATGAACAGGAACAGCGGCACCGCGGTGAGCACGTCGTTCTGCATCACGTCGGCGGTGTTGGTGACCAGCAGATCGAATACCCGCGTCCCCATCGCGTAATAGCCGAAAAAGATCCCCATCGCGACCAGGGTGAACGCGATCGGGAAGCCCAGCAGGATGACGAAAATGAAGGCGCCGAGCTGAATCATCCCGATTTCGGGATTGGTGAACATCATTGAGCCGCTCCCCCGATGTGCAGCTCCGCCTCGATCCGCTTGCGGTCCGCGGCTTCGGCCAGGATCGCGGATTCCATCTCTTCGACGTCATGCAGCCGCTGCGGCCATCGCCCTTGCCGCAGACAGATCACGCAGCGGATCACCTCGGCCACGCCCTGGATCAGCATGAATGCCGCGCCCAGCGGGATGAGCATCTTGAGCGGCCAGATCGGCAGACCGGCAGGACTGTAGATCGTGACTTCGCGCATGCGAAACGAGCTCTGCGCGTAAGGCAGCCCCCACCAGAACAGCGCGCCGAACCCCGGAAAAAAGAAAATGAAATACAGCACGAGTTCGATGACCGCCTGCACCCGGAACGGCCACAGCCGGAAAATGACGTCGCCGCGAACATGGCCGTTGCGCGACAGCGTATACGCGCCTGCCATCATGAACAGGGCGCCGTACATGCAATAGGCGACGTCGAACGCCCAGTCGGTCGGGGCGCGCAGCAGGTAGCGCATGAACACTTCGTAGCTGGTGCCGACTGTCATCACGACGATGCACCAGCCAAACGCCTTGCCGACACCAGCGCTCAGCCGATCGATGAAGAACAGAAAGCTTTCCAAGGAATCCCCCGCCCCACGGGATGCTATATCCCAGAAACATGCCGGGGACGCGAGCGCCTCCCCGGCATGTCAGCCGATCGCGCTCAGGTCTTGAGCGTTCCGAAGTGGTACTCGTAAGCGGTCTTGTAATCGGCCTCGTTGTTGAAGAAGTAGAAGCCGACGCGCTTGGCCCATTCCCTCTGGCTGTCGAGCACCCGCTTGATGAACGGACCCTGCGCGGAGTCCTTCGTGAGATCCTCGGCGACTTGGTCCCAGGCCTTGAGCTGAGCGTCGTAGATCGCCTTCGAGGTGCGTCTGACGTTGACCTTGTCCTTATCGATCAACTTTTGGAGGTCCTTGGAGTAATTGTCCCAGGCCTTCCACTCGTTGTCGGCAGCAGCGGCTTGCGCGGAAATGCGCAGGATCGCCTGCTGGTCCTTGGCGAGGCTCTCGAATTTCGCTTTGTTCCACATGATCTCGAAGGTCTCGGACGCCTGGTGGTAGGAACCCATGTAGTAATATTTGGCGACGTCCTGAGCACCGAAGCGGCTGTCCGAGGTCGGGTTGTTGAACTCGAATGCTTCGATGACGCCGCGCTCCATGGCCGGCAGGATTTCCGGCCCCGGAAGCTGGGCAACGCTCGCGCCCATGGCCTGGAACATGTTCGTGGCGAGACCGACCGTGCGATATTTCATGCCTTTGAAGTCTTCCGGCCCCTTGAGCTCCTTCTTGAACCAGCCCAGCGGCTGCGTCGGCATGGCGAAGGCAAAGAATCCAACGATGTTGAGCCCGAGGATCTTCTGCACCAGCTCATCGTAAAGTGCCTGACCACCGCCGTAGTAGATCCATCCGAGCAATTGACTGCCGTTGAACCCGTAGGCCGGGCCGGTGCCGAACAGCGATCCCGCGCGATGCTTGCCGTACCAATAGGCCGGCACCGTATGCGCGCCGTCGAGTACGCCGGAATGGACGCCGTCCTGCACCGAGAACGGCTTCACCACGGCGCCGGCGTTGAGGTAGTCGATCTTCAGCCTGGCGCCGGACATGTCGTTGATTTTGGCCACGTAATCCTTGGCGAAATCGTTGAGAATGTCCTGCGCACCCCAGGACCCCTGCACCTTCAATACTGTGGTCTGAGCCCGCGACACCTGCGGCATTGCGATCGTGGCGGCGCCGGTCGCGCCGGCGGCAAGTAAGAACTTCCGACGTGTCGCCTTGGTTCTGTCGCATCGTGCTCTCGTCATCATGTCCTCCCATCTGGATGGTGACACGCTCAGCGTGCGGTTTGTATTGTGTTAACAAAGCCCACGAGGTGATATTCCATGGCTTTTTGGCTGGCCGGACGATAGCAGGCTTTTGACCGGGCAGAAAGTCTAAGCCGACGATTCACACGGTTTCGGTCCTTCTGCGTGCCCTACATGATCCGCCACACCCGCAGCTGACCAGCCGCGATCCCGCAAGCCGCAAAAACAAGGAACCCCGGGGCCTAGGCCCCGGGGTTTCGATTTTTGGTTCAAGCTCCGTTCGGCTGGCGATCAGGTCTTGGCGCGCGTGCGGATCGAGAACGTATCGAAGCTGTATTCCGCGATCTGCCACCACAGATATTGCTCGTTGCGGAAGGCCATCGTCGACTCCCATACTTTCTTGAACAACGGGTTGTCGGCGGAGATTTCGCGATAGAGCTCCATCGCGGCGTTGAACGCGGCGTCCATCACGACAGGCGGGAAGGGTCGCAGCTGCGCGCCCTCCGCCACCAGCCGTTTCAAGGCCGCGGGATTCTCGGCGTCGTATTTGGCGAGCTGCCATTCGTGCTGCAGAGCCGAGGCGGTGCGGATGATCGATTTGTAGGTTGGGTTGAGCTCGTTCCATTTGTCGAGGTTGATGAAATTGCTGCCTTGGGCGCCGCCTTCCCACCAGCCCGGGTAATAGTAGTTCTTGGCGATCTTGACGAAGCCGAGCTTCTCGTCGTCGTAGGGCCCGACCCATTCGGCGGCGTCCACCGTGCCCTTCTCCAGCGCCGGATAGATGTCGCCGCCGGCGAGCTGCTGCGGCACGACCCCGAGCTTGCCCATGACGCGACCCGCGATTTGGCCGCCGATGCGCATCTTGAGGCCCTTGAGGTCTTCCAGCGTGTTGATCTCCTTGCGGAAGAAGCCGCCCATCTGCGCGCCGGTGTTGCCGGCCGGTATGCCGTAGGCGTTGAATTTCTTGTAGAGCTCGTTCATCAGCTCCATGCCGCCGCCGAACCGCTGCCAAGCGAGCTGCATGCGGGCGTTGAGCCCGAACGGGACCGCGGTTCCGAACGAGAAGGTCGGATCCTTTCCCGAATAGTAATAGGCGGCGGTGTTGCACATTTCGACGGTGCCGTTGGAAACCGCGTCGAGCGCCTGCAGGCCGGGCACGATCTCGCCGGCGGCGAATACCTGGATCTGGAACTTGTTGTCGGTGGCTTCCGCCACCGCCTTGGCGAATATTTCGGAGCCACCGAACAGCGTATCGAGCGACTTGGGAAAGCTCGACGTGCAGCGCCATTTGAGCTGCGGCGCGGACTGGGCGACGGCCGGCGCGGCGATGGCACTCGAAGCCAAGCCGGCGCCGCCGGCTTTCAGGAAATCACGGCGTTTCAGTTTCATGAGTCTCCCTCCAGGATGGTTATTGATCACTCCATCGATGGCGGCAGCATGGACCTTTCGCCCGGCCGGAACAAGCCTCGGCGGGGTCCGGCGCGAAGCATCGCCGCGCCGAATCTTACCGGCTCGGCGGGGGACCGAAGTCGGGCGGCGGGGGAATGTCGGGCGCCTGAATGTCGATCCGCACCTTGGAGGGATCGACCAGAGACCCAAGCCCCTTGTAGTGCATCACCATGGCCGGAAATGCGATGACGAGGCCGACCATGATGCATTGGATCACCACGAACGGAACCGCGCCCCAATAGATCTGCCCGGTGGTGATCGGCTCGGTGCGTTTGCCGGAAATCCGGTCGATGAAGCTTTCCCGCGGAGCGACCGAACGCAGGTAGAACAACGCGAAGCCGAACGGCGGATGCATGAACGAGGTCTGCATGTTGACCCCGAGGATCACGCCGAACCAGATCAGGTCGATGCCCAGATGCTCGGCCGCCGGACCCAGCAGCGGAATGACGATGAAGGCGATCTCGAAGAAGTCGAGGAAGAACGCGAGCACGAATACGAACAAATTGACGAACACCAAGAATCCGACCTGCCCGCCCGGCAGGCTGACCAGAAAGCTCTCGACCCAGCGGTGGCCGTCGACCCCGTAGAAGGTGAGCGAGAACACCCGCGCGCCGATCAGGATGAACACCACGAAGGCGGAGAGCTTGGCCGTGGATTCTGCAGCCTGGCGCACCAGGTCCCAGCTCAATCGGCGCTTCAGCGCGCCCAGCGCCAAGGCGCCGGTCGCACCCATGGCGCCGCCCTCGGTCGGCGTGGCGACGCCGATGAAGATCGTGCCGAGCACCAGGAAGATCAGGAACAGCGGCGGCACCATCACGAAGGTGACTTGCTGCGCCAGCCGCGACAGAAAGCGGAAACCGAAGAGCTTGTCGCACAGCCAGTTCACGACGGAGACCGCGAACGCAAACATGATGCCGATGAACATCGTCAACACCACGTAATCGGCGCCATGAGTATCGGAGCCGCGCATCGCCAGGATGCTGACGGCCACGCTGGCGGCGGTCAGCACGGCGAGCGACAACAACCCGCGCGCGCCGTTGTCCTCGCGGAAGCCGACGGCCTCGATCGGGAGGCCGGGCGCGTAATTCGGGAAGAAAATGGTGGTGACGAACACGAAGGCCGCATACAGCCCCGCCAAGGTCAGGCCGGGCAGGAACGCGCCTTCATACATGTCGCCGACCGACCGGCCGAGCTGGTCGGCCATGACGATCAGCACCAGCGATGGCGGGATGATCTGCGCCAGCGTGCCGGAGGCGGCGATCACGCCGGTAGCGACCCGCCGGTCGTAGCCGTAGCGCAGCATGATCGGCAGCGAGATCAGGCCCATCGAGATCACCGACGCGGCGACCACACCGGTTGTCGCCGCCAGCAGTGCGCCGACGAAGACCACCGCATAGGCGAGCCCGCCACGGACGGTGCCGAACAATTGTCCGATGGTGTCGAGCAGATCCTCGGCCATGCCGGACCGCTCGAGGATCAAGCCCATGAACGTGAAGAACGGGATCGCGAGCAGCGTGTCGTTGCTCATCACTCCGTAGACGCGCTCCGGCAGCGCCTGCAGAAAGTCGGGAGTGAACAAATGCAGCCAGATCCCGACCAAGCCGAAAATCAGGCCGTTGGCGGCGAGCGAGAAGGCGACCGGGTAGCCCAGCAGCAGGAAGAAAACGAGCGCCGCGAACATGATCGGCGCCATGTTTTGGATGAACAGCGCCGTCATGGTGTCATCCTCGGATCCGGCGTCCCGCGCATCAATGCGTCTCGGCCTTGATGTCTTCGATCAGGCGTTTGGTCTCCTCGACCACGACCTCGTGGGCGGTATGGATCGCCGTATCGGCAATGAGGCCGCGCATGATGGCGAACCGCTTGATCAGCTCCGAGATGCCCTGGATGAACAGGAGGGAGAAGGCCAGGAACACCAGGGACTTTGCCGGCCATTGCGGCAGGCCGCCGGCATTCATCGATTGCTCGTTGATCTCATAGGAGCGCATGAAGAACGGCAGGCCGGTGACCATCATGAGCAGCGAAAGCGGCAGCAGGAACAGCGCATGGCCGACGACGTCGATGACGTTGCGCACCTGCTTCGGAAGCATATTGTTCACGATATCGATGCGGATGTGCTCGTTGACGAGCAGCGTCCACGGCGAACACAGCAGGAAAACGAAGCTGAACAGCACCCACTGCAGTTCGAGCCAGGCATTCGAGGAAGTGTCGAACACCTTGCGCACCGTGGCGTTGGTGGCTGAAATGAGCACCATGGCCAGGATGAGCCAGCTCACCAACTTGCCCAGACGCTGATTGAACGCATCGATGCTGCGGCTCACCGGGAGGAGAGTCCGCAGAATCCCGTCGAATGTGCTGTGCACGCGCTTCCCCTCTCCGGCCGCAACCCCGCCGGGCCTTGCCCCCGAGCCGCGGCACCCCTCACGCGCGCGACCCTGGACGCAAAGCTTAATCCGAACCGCGCGTCCCTCGTCAATCGAAAGTTTCGGTTTAAACCGGGGCCTCGTCGGGGTTTTTGCGGGCTGGGTACATCGTCGCCGGGCGGGCGCATGCGAGGGGCGGGTGAGGCGAGGACCCGCAGAAGACTTTCCTTGCGGATCGGGCGCATTCGACCTGCCGAGAATCTCTCGGAGCCGCTACACTGGCCGAGCGGCGAGGGGACAGGGGTTCAGGAATGACCGATCCTACGGTGTCGAACGTCTATTTCGGCCTGAGCCCACTCTGGGTCTCGACCGCGCTGTTGATCCTCACCTACGCGGTAATCATTTCCGAGCAGATCAACCGCTCGGTCGTGACGCTGGTCGGCGCCGCCGTCATGGTGGTGCTCGGCGTGATCACCCAGGAGGAGGCGATCCGCGGCATCGATTGGAACACGATCGGCCTGCTCACCGGCATGATGATCCTGGTATCGATCTCGCGGCGCTCCGGCATGTTCCAATACGTCGCCGTCTGGTCGGCCAAGGCGGCACGCGCGCATCCGGCCGGCATCCTGTTGCTGCTGCAGATCACGACGGCGGTGCTTTCCGCGTTTCTCGACAACGTGACGACGGTCCTGCTGATCGTTCCGGTCACCCTCGCCATCACCAAGGAACTCGAGGTTCCGCCCTATCCGTTCCTGGTCGGCGAGGTTCTCGCCTCCAACATCGGCGGCACCGCCACCCTGATCGGCGATCCGCCCAACATCATGATCGGCTCGCAGGTCGGGCTCGCGTTCGACGATTTCGTGATTCACCTCACGCCGGTGATCGTCGTGGTCCTGATTGCCCAGACCGTCATGATTCATGTCCTGTGGGGACGCGAAATGCGGGCAACCCCCGCCGCCGAGGCCCGCGTCCTGGCGATGGTTCCGGAGGACGCGATCACCGACTGGCTGCTGCTCAAGCAGGCGCTTGCGGTGCTCGCCGTAGTGCTGGTCGCCTTCGTGTTTGCCCGACCGCTGCGGCTCGAGCCTGCGACGATCGCCATGCTGGGCGCGGCCGTGCTGATGCTGCTCGACAATTGGGCCCATCACACCGAGAAGGCTTCGCACAACATCCATCAGACTTTCGGCGACGTCGAATGGATCACCATCTTCTTTTTCATCGGCCTGTTCATCGTCGTGCACGGGGTCGACGTCAGCGGGCTGCTCGCGCTCCTGGCCAATAAACTCGCCGCGGCGACCGGCGGCGATCTCGCCACGACCGGCTACGTCATCCTCTGGGGCTCGGCGCTGCTTTCGGCGATCATCGACAACATCCCGTTCGTCGCCACCATGATCCCGCTGATCAAGAACATGGCCGCGAGTTATGGCGGTGCCGACAAGATCGAGCCGCTGTGGTGGTCGCTCTCGCTCGGCGCCTGTCTCGGCGGCAACGGCACGCTGATCGGCGCGTCCGCGAACTTGACCGTGGCCGGCATCGCGGAGCGCAACGGCGTCCCGTTCCGCTTCCTCACGTACACGATGTATGCGTTTCCGATGATGATCGTCAGCATCGCCATCAGCCACGTGTATCTGTGGTGGCGATATTTCTGATGCTCCGAGGCCGCCTGCAGAGGGCCTCGGGGGACGGATGCCGCTCGACAGTGATTACGCCAGCCTTCATGATGCCGGGTCGCCTTGCCGGACCAAGGCTCACACCTTGCACGGGTTGATCGCATGCGGCGGCGGGAGTTTCTTGCGCTTCTCGGCGGCTTGGCAACTGTCGCCCGGCCGAGCATTGGTCGAGCCCAGCACGCCGAGAAAATGCGGCGAGTCGCGATCCTGTTGGGCGTCGCGGAAACCGACCCCGAGGCGCAGAGCCGGGTCGACGCGCTGCGCCAGGAGCTGGAACGGTTGGGCTGGATTGAGGGCCGCAATTTGAGGATCGAACAGCGATGGACCGGCGGCGACGCCGAGCGCCTGCGCGGCTATACGGCCGAGCTGGTCGCATCCGCTCCGGACGTGATCGTCGCCAATCCCACGTCCAGCATCGCGGCGCTGAAGGAGGCGACGCGCACCATTCCGGTCGTGTTCGCTCTACTCGCCGATCCGGTATCCAGCGGCTTCGTCGGGAGCTGGGCGCGGCCGGGCGGGAACATCACCGGATTTACCAGCTTCGAGGCCTCGATGGCCGGCAAATGGCTCGAAGCGCTCAAGCAGATGGCGCCGCGAGTCACGCAGGTCGCACTGGTGTTCAATCCTGACACGGCGGCGAGCGGCGGCACGATCTTTCTGCGCCCGGTCGAGGAAGCAGCTGCCGCGTTCGGCCTGCAGGTGAAGCCGGCGCCAGTGCGCAGCGCCACCGAGATCGATGCGCTGGGCGATGCGGCGCCCAGCGGTGGGACCACCGGTCTGCTGGTGGTGCCCGATATTTTCACGACGAACCATCGCGACGAGATCATCGCGCTCGCCGCGCGGCGGCGCTTGCCCGCGCTCTACCCGTTCCGTTTTTTCGCCACGAGCGGCGGCCTGATGTCCTATGGGATCGACACGCTCGACGTATTCCGCCGCGCCGCATCCTACGTCGATCGCGTTCTCAAGGGCGCCCACGTCGGCGAGCTGCCGGTGCAGGGGCCGACCAAATTCGAGCTGGCCATCAACCTGAAGACCGCCGAGGCGCTCGGCCTCTCCGTGCCGGCTTCGCTGCTGGCCTTGGCCGACGAGGTGATCGAATGAGGACCCTGGCGTTGCTCTTGATGATGCTTGCGGCGCCGGCTGCAGCCCAGACGGCGAGCGAGCGGGTCTTTCGCCTCGCCGAGCTTGCGCCGTCAGCCGCCTCTCTCGAAATCACCCGCGAGGAAACGCTGCCGGAGCTTGCGAAGCTCGGATTCCGCGACGGCCGCAATCTCGTCCTGGAGGAACGCGCCGGCGAGCCCGATCGAATGAAGCGCCGGGCGTTCATCGCGCTGCTCGGCATCGTGCCCGCCGCATGGCCGGTGAGAGCGATTGCCCAGCGGGTGGCGGGGTCCGTCAGGCAGATCGGGTTGTTGTCGCCCCAGTCGGTCACGTCGGCAGCCCCCCTTCTGGCGGCGTTGCGTCGGGGACTGCGGGATCTTGGCTGGATCGAGGGGCGGAACATTGAGTTCGCGGTTCGCTATGCAGATGGCGTGATGGACCGGCTCGCCGAGCTTGCGGCCGAGCTCGTTCGTCAGAACGTGGACGTTATCGTCGCCGGTTCGAATCTTGGAGCTCTGGCTGCCAAACGGGCAACCAGCACAATTCCCATCGTCATGGTGACAACAGGAGACCCAATCGCAGGCGGCCTCATCGACAGCCTTGCACGACCTGGCGGCAACGTCACCGGCGTGACTGCCATCGCGCAGGAATTGAGCGCCAAGCGGCTGGAACTGCTGAAGGAGGCCGTGCCCAACATCGGGCGAGTCGCCGTGCTTACCAATCCGGACTCACCGTACACGGCTCTCTTTCTAAAGGACGCAGGACGGGCGGCCCAATCCGTGGGCGTGGAACTGCAGATCCTAGAGGCTCACAGTCCGAGCGAATTCGACGCGGCCTTTACGGCGATGGGCGGCGGCAGCGTCCAGGCCCTCATGGTTCTGGCAGACATCATGTTCAACACCGAGCACGCACGCATCGTGGAGCTGGCCGCGAAGAGCCGGCTACCGGCGGTGTATTGGGAACGTACGTACGTCTCCGCGGGCGGCCTGATGTTCTATGGGGCGGGCCTTTCCGACATGTACGGGCACGCTGCGACCCACGTCGACAAAATTCTGAGGGGCGCGAAGCCCGCCGATCTCCCGGTCGAACAGCCGACGAAGTTCGAGCTGGTCGTCAATCTCAAGACGGCCAAGACGATCGGTATCGAAATCCCGCAATCGATCTTGCTGCGCGCCGACGAGGTGATCGAATGAGTTACCCACCGGCATGCGCCGACCGTGGAGGTAGACATGACCACTAAACACATTCCCGTAAGCGATCCGAATCACGTCCCAGAGATTTTGGTTACTGGGCCGTGCAATGTGCATATCGCAGGGCACTTTTTGGTGCTGACATGCACAGCGGCTAGGCCAAACGTTGCCCAAATTTTTGAAGGTACCCACCAACGCGCCGATGTCGAGGCAATTGTCATCGCTCGCTTGGTCTTCACCCCCGACAGCGCGGCACAGATCGCGGAGCTGATAAGTAACACTGTAGCTAATCTCGGAAAGACAGCCGGGACCGCTTGAAAATTTCGAAAAAGGCGCCGACGAGGTGATCGAATGAGGCGGCGGGAATTTCTTGCGCTCCTTTGCGCCATGGCGCTGGCCCGGACGCGAATAGCGAAGGCCCGGGAGCCGGTGCGGCGGATCGGCATGCTGATGCCGTTCGCCGAGGACGATCCGGAGGCGCTGATCCGCGTCGCAACGTTCAGTCAGAAACTCCAGGAACTGGGATGGGTGGTGGGCCGAAACATCCGCCTCGAGGCGCGCTGGTCGGGAGTCGATCCGGGCCGCACGCGCAGATCGGCCGCCGAGCTCGCGGCAATTGCCCCCGACGTGATCCTCGCCGCCGGAACGCCGGCGCTGGTCGCGCTGGGCAACGAGAAGCCGAGCATTCCCATCGTGTTCGTGGCCGTGCCGGACCCGGTTGGGCAAGGGCTCGTTGCGAATCTCGCGCGCCCGGGCGGCAACGTGACCGGTTTTGCCAATCTCGATTTCCCGGTCGACGGCAAGTGGCTGGAGCTGCTCAAGGCCATCGCGCCTGGCGTGACCCGGGTGTTGCTGCTGTTCAATCCGCAGGCCGCCGCGGACGGCGGATCGCGTCTCTCGCGGCTGCTCGGCGAGGGGGCCCGCTCGCTTGCCGTCGAATCGAGCGCGGGCCCGGTGCGCGAGCGGGGCGAGATCGAGCGCACGATCGAGGCCTTCGCTCGGCCGCCGGCCGGAGGCTTGCTGGTGCTACCGGACAATTTCATCAACGCGCATCGCGAGCTGATCGTAGCGCTCGCGGAGAAATACCGCCTGCCCGCGATCTATCCGTCCCGCGTTTTCGTCACCGCGGGCGGTCTGCTGTCCTATGGCGTCGACGTGCTCGACATGTACCGCGGCGCGGCTTCCTACGTCGACCGCGTCCTCAAAGGTACCATCCCCGGCGACCTGCCGGTGCAGCAGCCGACCAGGTTCGAGCTGGTGATCAACCTGAAAGCCGCAAAGGCGCTCGGCCTCACTGTGCCGCCCTCGCTGCTCGCCCTCGCCGACGAGGTGATCGAATGAGGCGCCGGGAGTTCATCGCGCTGCTCGGCGCCGCTCTCGCGTGTTCCATGATTATGGGCACGCGCGCCGGCGCCCAGCAGCTCGCGCCCCAGCATGGAAGCACGTCACC
>DASWCW010000150.1:0-36549 GCA_036395835.1 Xanthobacteraceae bacterium | reverse complement strand
CCAGCGCTCCTTCTGCTCCTTGGTGCCGTAGCGCGCGATCGTCTCCATGTTGCCGGTATCCGGCGCCGAGCAATTGAACGGCTCGGCGCCCAGCGGCGAGCGGCCCATGATCTCGCACAGCGGCGCATATTCCTCGTTGCTCAGCCCGTCGGGAAATTCCTCCTTGGGCAGGAACAGGTTCCACAAGCCCTGCGCCTTGGCCTTGGCCTTGAGCTCGTCCATGACCGGCACCGCGGTCCATCGGCTCGGCATTTCGGAAAGCTGGCGCCGATAGACTTCCTCGGCGGGAAGGATGTGCTCTTCCAGGAAGGCGCTGATGCGCTGGCGAAGCTCGGCGGCGCGGGCGCTGGGCGGGGTGAGCATGGTTTTCTCCTGAAACGATGAACCGGGCTGGGAATCTGCGACCGCGGCACGCCGCGCGTTCTTGGTCAAATCATAGTCCGGAATTCCGCGGGCAGGCTAGGGCATCCCGCACGGGTGCGATGCTCCTCGTGACGCGATCGGAAGATAGCATCTCCAGCCCAATTCGTCCCGGGCGGGCAGAACTGCGGAACTCCGACCGACTGTTCACGAAGATTGGCAAGGAAACTTAAGCGTGCCGCGGCTCCAGGCGGCGCACCTTGATCTTGTCCTGATGCATGCGAATCCGAGCGAGATCGTGTGCAGCCTGCATCCTGAGCCAGGCATCTGCCGTGCTGCCGATCGCCTTTTCGAGACGTACTGCCATCTCGGGCGTGATTGCGCTCTTGCCGCTGATGACATTGTAGAGCTGCTGCCGGGTGATTCCCAGGCCCTTGGCTGCGTCTGCAACGGACAATCCCAAATCCTCGAGGTTCTCCCTCACGAGATGACCCGGATGCGGCGGTTTTTTCATAGGCATGTCGGCTCCTAATGGTAATCCAGTAGATCGACCTCGAACGCGTTTCCGCTCTCGAAACGGAAGATGATGCGCCAGTTCGCCCGCACCGTCACCGACCAGAAGCCTTTGAGATCGCCGGACAATGGGTGCAGCCTGAAGCTATGGACATCCATGTCCTCGATCTTCTGGGCGACATCAATAGGCCGAGAATGTTTTCAATCTTCTCGACGTGCTGCGGGTTGAGGCCTCTCCGGTTGCCGCGTTCGAAGAGCTGTTTCAATCCCTTGTGGCGGAAGCTTACGATCATCTTCGCCTTGAGGATTCGGTAAAACTGTCAATTAACAATTGTCAACGGGATCGCGCGAAAACCTCGCGCGCACGGCGACCCGGGTCCTCACGCCGCGGCGGCGGCAAGCTTGAACGAGGCGAAGCCCTTGCGCTCGGCCGCGAGCTTGGCGAGCAGCGGCGCCGGCTCGAGCGTCTTGTCGCCCGAGCGTTGCGCATAAAGCGCGAGCCGATCGCGGACGTGCGCGAGCCCGACCTGGTCGGCATGGAACATCGGGCCGCCGCGCCACGCCGGCCAGCCGTAGCCGTAGACCCAGACCACGTCGATGTCGCCGGGCCGATACGCGATGCCTTCCTCGAGAATGCGCGCGCCCTCGTTGATCATCGGATAGATCATGCGCTCGACGGTCTCCTGCTTGTCGATCGGCCGTCGCGCGATCCCCAGCCGCCGCGAAGCCTCGATGATGATCTGCTCGACCTCGGGATCGGGAGTGGGCGTGCGCAAGCCCGACTGGTACAGGTAATAGCCCTTGCCGGTCTTCTGACCGAAGCGCCCGGCTTCGCACAAAGGGTCGGCGACTTCGGCGCGAACCCCCCGCGCGCGGCGGATGCGCCAGCCGACGTCGAGCCCGGCGAGATCGCCCATCGCGAACGGGCCCATGGGAAAGCCGAACTCGACGACGGCGGCGTCGACCTGTTGCGGCAGCGCGCCTTCGAGCAGCAGCCGCTCGGATTCGGTGGAGCGCCGCGCCAGCATGCGGTTGCCGACGAAGCCGTCGCAATTGCCGACCACGACCGGCACCTTGCCGAGCTTGCGACCGAGCGCGATCGCGGTCGCCAATGCCTCATGGGACGTGGCATTGCCGCGCACGATCTCGAGCAGCCGCATGACGTTCGCCGGGCTGAAGAAATGCGTGCCCAGCACGTCCTGCGGCCGTTTGGTCGCCTGCGCGATGGCGTCGACGTCGAGCGTCGAGGTGTTGGTGGCGAGCAGGGTGCCCGGACGGGCCTGGCGGTCGAGCTCGCCGAATATCTGTTTCTTCAGATCCATTTCCTCGAACACCGCCTCGATGACGACGTCCGCGTCGGCAACCGCGGCGAGCCCGATCTTGCCGGAGATCAGATTCATGCGCTGGTCCATCTCGACCTGGGTGAGGCGGCCGCGCGAGATGGTGGTGCGGTAATTGGCGGCGACGCGGTCGAGCCCGCTGCGCAGCAAGTCGGCTGCGGTCTCGATGATGGTGACCGGAATGCCGGCGTTGGCGAAGTTCATGGCGATGCCGCCGCCCATGGTTCCGGCGCCGATCACGGCGGCGCGCGCGAACGCGCGAGGCTTGGTCGATGCCGGCATGTCCGGCACGCGCGCGGCCTCGCGCTCGGCGAAGAACACGTGGCGCTGCGCCTTGGATTCATCGCTCACCACCAACTCGCGGAACAGCGCCTGCTCGCGCGCAAGCCCATCCTCGAACGGCAGCTGGAACGCGTTGCGCACGGATTCGACGCAGGCCGATTGCGCCCGCCTGCCGCGCGCGCGCCCGACGATCTTCGCCGCGGCTTCCTCGTAGGCGGCGGGATTGGCCCGCGCCGCCGCGATCTTGTCGTCGCGGTCGCGCACGTGCTTCACCGGCTTGCCGACCGCGTTGCGCGCGAAGGCGACCGCGGCCGGCACGAGCTCGCCGTCCGGCACCGCATCGAGAATGCCCACCGCCCGCGCCTGGTCGGCGGCAATCATGTCGCCGGACGCGATCGCTTCCAGGGCCTTTTCCGGACCGATCAGCCGCGGCAGGCGCTGCGTGCCGCCCGCGCCGGGCAAGATCCCGAGCTTGATCTCGGGAAGGCCGACGCGGGCGCCGCGGTCCGCGACCCGGTAGTGGCACGCGAGCGCGAGCTCGAGCCCGCCACCCAGGGCGGTGCCGTGGATGGCGGCCACCACCGGTTTCGGCGTCGCTTCGATCGCGGCGATCACCTCGTGCAGGCCGGGCGGCTGCAGCGGCTTGCCGAACTCGCTGATGTCGGCGCCGGCGGAAAACGCGCGTCCGGCTCCGGTGAGCACCACGGCTTTGATGGCCGGATCCTTGATCTGCTTCAACGCCTCGATCAGCCCGGCGCGCAGCTCGTGCTTGAGCGCGTTGACCGGCGGATTCTCCATGGTGACGACCGCGACGTCATTATCGCGCTTGAGATCGACGCAGGCGTTCACGCTGCCCATGACTTCCTCCGGCCTCGAATGTTTAGTAGCCCGGATGGAGCGCAGCGAAATCCGGGACGGCCGATCCCGCATTCCGCTTTCGCTCCATGCGGGCTACGGCGGCTAGTTTGTTGTTCACACCCCCGTCTGGGTGATGAACTTCGTATTCAGATAGGCCTCGATCGCCTCCGAGCCGCCTTCGGAACCGTAGCCGGAATCCTTGACCCCGCCGAACGGCACCTCGGGCAAGGCGAGGCCTACATTGTTGATCGCGACCATGCCGCTTTCGACCGCGGCGCCCACCGCCGCCGCGGTCTTTGCCGATTTGGTGAACGCGTAGGCCGCGAGCCCATATGGCAGGCGGTTCGCCTCGGCGACCGCGCCGGCAAAATCTGCGAAGGGTGCGATCAAGGCCACCGGGCCGAACGGCTCCTCGTTCATCATGCGCGCCTCGCGCGGCACGTCGGTGACCACCGTGGGCTCGAAGAAGAAGCCCTTGTTGCCGATGCGCTTGCCGCCGGTCCGCAGCTTGCCGCCCTTCTGGGTCGCGTCGGCGATGAACATCTCCATCGCGTCGATGCGCCGGGAGTTCGCCATCGGCCCCATCCGGGTCGCGGGATCGAGCCCGTCGCCGACCTTGACCGACTTGGCGGCGGCCGTGAACTTGTCGACGAATTTCTCGTAGAGCGGTTCCTGCACCAGCAGCCGGGTCGGAGAGATGCAGGCCTGGCCGGCGTTGCGGAACTTGCTCGCGGAGAGCACCTTCACGGCCTGATCGAGATCGGCATCCTCGAACACGATGCCGGGCGCGTGCCCGCCGAGCTCCATGGTGGCGCGCTTCATGTGCTTGCCGGCCAGCATGGCGAGATGCTTGCCGACCGCGGTCGATCCGGTGAACGAAATTTTCCGGACGACCGGATGCGGGATCAGATACTCGGAAATCTCCGAGGGAATCCCGTAGACGAGATTGATCGTGCCGGCGGGCACGCCGGCATCGACGAAGGCGCGCACGAGCTCGGCGATCGAGGCCGGCGTTTCCTCGGATCCCTTGAGCACGATCGAGCAGCCGGCGGCGAGCGCGCCGGAAATTTTTCGCACCGCCTGATTGATCGGGAAATTCCAGGGCGTGAACGCCGCGACGGGTCCGACCGGCTCCTTGATCGCGAGCTGATAATAGCCCTCGGCGCGGGCCGGAATGATGCGGCCGTAGGCGCGGCGGCCTTCCTCGGCGAACCAGTCGATCAGATCGGCGCCGGCGAGCGTCTCGGCGCGCGATTCGGGGAGCGGCTTGCCCTGTTCGGTCGTCATCAGCCGCGCGATTTCGTCGGCGCGGCTGCGCAGATTCTCCGCCGCCTTGCGCATGACCTTGTAGCGCTCGAACGCCGAGACCTTGCGCCACGCCTTGAAGCCCTTGTCGGCCGCTTGGGCGGCGCGCTCGAGGTCGGATCGCTCGGCGTGCGCGACGCTGCCGATCGCATCGCCGGTCGCGGGGTTGAGCACCGGGATGGTCTTGCCGCCGGAGCCCTTGGCCCAGCCGCCGTCGATATAAAGCGAGATATCGGGATACATGTTTCCTCCGGATGTGTTCACGGGGTCAGCACCGCGCGGCCGACCAGTTTGCCGTTGCGCAGATCTTCCAGCGACTGCTGCGCCTGATCGAGCGGCCGCTTGGTGACCGGGATCGGCGGAACCGATTTGCGCCGCACCAGATCGAGCAACGCCTTGAGCTCGGCGAGGCTGCCGACGTAACTGCCCTGGATGGTCGCGGCCTTGATCGGAATCAGTGGCAGCGACCACGGCGCCGCCCCGCCGAACAGGCCGACGATGACGAGCTTGCCGCCTTTGGGCAGGCAGTCGAAGCCGAGCGCACTCGTCTGCTCGCTGCCGACGAGATCGATCGCGGCGCGGATGGGTGCGCCCGCGGCCTGCGTGATCTGCCGCCGCGCGTCCGCTGCCGCGACGTCGACCGCCGCAATGGCGCCGGCCTCGAGCGCCGCCTGCCGCTTGCGCGCGTCGATGTCGACGGCGATCGCACCCTTGCCGCCCATCGCCTTGAGCAGGCTGAGCGCCATCAGACCGAGTCCGCCCGCGCCGATGATCAGGATCGGCTCGCGTTCGAGCACGTCCGCGACCTTGCGCAAGGCGCTGTAGGTGGTCAGTCCCGAGCAGGCGTAGGGCGCGGCGGTCACCGGATCGAGCCCCTGCAGATCCAACAGATAGCGCGGATGCGGCACCACGATGTGATCGGCATAGCCGCCGTCGCAATAGACGCCCAGACAGCGCGGCGCCGCGCACAAATGCTCGTCGCCGGACTGACATACCGGGCACTTGCCGCAGCCGATCCAGGGATAGACGAGCCGCACCTCGCCGATCTTCACGTTCTCGGCCTGCGGACCCAATGCGATGACCTCGCCGGCGGTCTCGTGGCCCATGGTCAGCGGCAAGGGAATGCCGCGGTCCTTGAGCGACATGCGCTTGCCGTGGCCGAGGTCGTAGCCGCCTTCCCAGATGTGCAGATCGCTGTGGCAGACCCCCGCCGCCTTGACCCGCAGCAGCACCTCGGTACCCGACGGTTTGGGCGTCGGCACCTCGATCATCTCGAGCGGCATTTCGAACTCGGTGACCCGATAGCTTTTCATTTTCGTTTTCCTCCCGGATTACCGAGTAGCGGCATCGGACAGGGCGCGCAAGCGTAGCGGACCCGCGCTCTCCGAGGTGATCACCAATCGCGCGGCGGCGGCGAATGTACGCCTTTACTGAACTCGATCGCGCAGGGCACCGGGTCGCCCTGCCTCCGATGCGCGAGAAGCGGCATGAGCGTCATGGACCGGTCCAGTCGAACGGGATGTGCTTGCCCGAATTCGTCGTCCAGTGGAACTTGAAGCCGAACGCATCGACGGAACAGATCGTCGATTTGCCCCAGGTCACGAGCTGTCCGGGTCCGGTCTCGGAGCCGGGCGGATTCATGAGTTGCGGATATTTTCCCGGCAGGCTCGTCGGACCGGTCAGGGCCTTGGCCCAGGCTTTCACTTTGCCGGCGATCTCCGTTCCCCACTGGGCGCGGTCCGGTGCGATCTCGAAGGTGATCCGCGCGCGCTCCACGCCCCGGACCTGGCGGCCCTCGGCGAACAGCGCAGCGACGAAAGCGGGAAATCCTCCGACTTGGCCGCCGAAAATGCGGGGAAGCACCTCGGCCTGACGCTCGTCGGCGCGGTCGTCGATGAAGATGCCGGCGGTCCCCTTGGCCTTTCCCGCCCAGAGATCGCCTTCCCATCTTCCCACGCGGACGAAGCTCAGACCGTCGAGATTGATATCGCCGTAATGGCCATGCCGGATGTGCCAGAACAGGACCGACTCGCAGAAACCGTTGTCCGGGGCTTGAGCGAAGGTGCAGGGGCACGCGACGGCGCAGCTGCAATTGTCGAACCAGTCTCCCGTGATGTGCCAGCTGGGAATCTCAGTCATGCGGACCTCCATTCGCCATGAATGACCGCGGTTATGCCACCGGTCCCGCAACTGCGGCGCCATCCAGCAATGTGATGAATTCGCGCCGCCTCATTTGCCGACAAAGGCTTGGTCCATCGGGCTATCGCGGGACGCTTATGAGACCGAGGCTCCCGATCGCCGATGCTTGCGCTTTTCCAGCCAATACGAGCAATAGCCGGCCGGCACCGCATGATTGGCAAAGCATGCGTAGCAGTTCTTGGCGCACCAGCTTGCGCGCGTGTCCTTGCAGATGCAGCCTGCCTCGCCCGGGGTCACGGCCGAAAACATCGCCATGCATGCAAATATCATGAGAGTCCCAATTTTGCGCATTCCTGCCCCCTTCGGATTGCAGACCTGCCTGAACCTACTGGTTTTCTCCTCGACCGTCGAAGCGCGAGGTCGCGCCTAGCGCCGATCTACTCCTGATCCTGCACCGCCAGCGCCTGCAGGCCGAGGAAGGTGGCGTCGCTGTGGACGATCACGCTGGTCGGGATCGGCTTGACATAGGCGCGCATCCGGCCCTTGGCTTCGAATCGCGCGCGAAATTCCGAGCCTTCGAGAAATGCGAGGATCCGCGGCGCGATGCCGCCGGCGATGAATACGCCGCCGCGCGCCCCATAGGTGAGTGCGACGTCCCCGGCCGCCGCGCCGAGGAATGCGCAGAACATGTCAAGCGCGGCGCGGCTGGTCGCGCAGCTGCCGTCGAGGCCGGTCCGGGTGATCGCAGGCGCGTCGCGCTGCGGGACTTGCTGCCCGTCGATGGCCGCTATGGCGCCATAGAGATTTTCCAGCCCCGGTCCGGATATCGCGCGCTCGCACGACACGTGCCCGAAGCGCGCGCGCAAATGCTGGATGACGTGGTCCTCGCGCTCCGAGGCGCCGGGCAGGCTGGCGTGCCCGCCCTCCGACGCCAGCACGATCCCGCCGCCCGCGCTCGGAACGTAGCAGGCGACGCCGAGGCCCGATCCCGGTCCCAGCACCCCCAATGGTGCGTCCGGCACCGCGGTGCCTCCGCCGATCCGGTGCAGGTCTTCCGCTTTCAGCCGCGGCAGCGACCAGGCGGTCGCCTCGAAGTCGTTGAGAATGCGCGCTCGCCGCAGCCGGAATTGCGCGCAAAGTGCTTCGCCATCGATCACCCATCCGCGGTTGGTCATGCGGGCGCGGTTCGCCTCGACCGGGCCCGCGACGGCGAGCATGGCTGCGGTGACGCCAGGTCGACCACGCTTGACCAGGAACGCTTCGACGGCATCGGCGAATTGCGCGTATTCGGCCGCGGCCATCCATTCCACCGGCCCGAGCGCGCCATCCTTGAACAGCGCCAGACGGGCATTGGTGGCCCCGATATCTCCCAGAAGCGCCAACTCGTCTGCCATCGGCTTTGCATTCGGCTCGACCGCGCCGGCCAAGCTTGTCACATCCCATCGTGGCGGGGGAAGTGTCCGTGAAGGCGCCAGCATGGCACATTGGCAGGCCCGTCGGCACGCAGGGAAGGAAAGACTGCGCTCATGGCGGCGAGTTTTCAGGACCGTGAAGGCGAGGGGGGCGAGGGGGGCGACGGCTTTTCCTTCCGGCTCGCAACATTCTATGCGGCCATGTTCGTCTTTGCGGGAATCGTGCTGCCGTTTTTCCCGGTCTGGCTGGAGGCAAAGGGACTCGACTCCCGCGCGACCGGCATCGTGCTCGCCGTTCCGATGCTCATGCGGCTCATCTCGGTTCCCTTGATTGCGCGCCTTGCGGATCGCTGGAGCGCGTTTCGGGCGGTGCTGATCGCGGCTTCCGTCGGATCGACGCTGGCCTATGTACTGCTGAGCCAAGTTGCCGGATTTGTGCCGATCCTGCTGGCAGTCGCGCTGGCATCGGTCGCCACGGCCCCGGCCCTGCCGCTTGCCGATGCCTATGCGCTCAAGGGGCTCGGGCTGCGCGGCCGCGCCTACGGCCCGGTGCGGCTGTGGGGATCGGTCGCCTTCGTGGCCGCGAACCTCGGCGCCGGGCTCGTGATCGATCGCATCGCGCCGATCAACATCATTTGGCTTTTGGTCTGCGCGCTCGTGATGGTGGCGGCGGTTTCGCTCGCGCTCCGGCCGATTGCTCCGGAAATCTCCGCTGCGGAAAGGTTCGGCGTGCCGGATCGCAAGCTGCTGCTCTCGCCGGGCTTTTGGACGGTCGCGGCCGCGGCGAGCCTGATCCAGGCAAGCCACGCGGTCTATTACGGCTTCTCCGTGATCGACTGGCGGGCGAAGGGTCTCGACGCGACGTTCATCGGCTCTCTGTGGGGGCTCGGGGTCGCCGCCGAGATCGTGCTGTTTGCGGTCTCGGCGCGTTTGCAGCAACGCGTCAGCCCGCTCGGCCTGGTCGGGCTCGGCGCCTGCGGCGCCTGCCTCCGCTGGGGCGCCATGAGCTTCGATCCGCCGCTCGGGTGGTTGCCGCTGCTGCAATTGCTGCACGCGTTCTCGTTCGGCGCCACCCACCTGGGCTCGATCCAGCTGTTGGCGCGCCTGGCGCCCGACCGGCAATTCGCCACGGCGCAAGGGGATTTCGCGACCGTGCTCGCCTTGGTGATGGCGGGCGGCCTGGCGCTCTCCGGGGTGCTCTACGCGAATCTCGGCGGACGCGCGTATGCGGCGATGGCGCTCGCGGCGGCGCTGGGCGGCGGCTTCGTGCTGCTGGCGCACAGATTTGTGCGCGAACAATTGCCGTAATTGCGCCCGTTCGACCCGGCCGGCTCGAGGCGAGGGAACAAGCAACGTTCAGCCCGCGTTCAGACGCGCGACCCTAGCGTACGAACCCATCGGAGAGGGCTGGAAGATCGGGGCGGCCTCCAGCCGGACTCGCATTGATCCCGAGAAAATGGAGGTTGCCATGAGTGACCAAGACAAGTCGGAACCCAAGCAGATGTCGCGCCGGCAAGCGCTCTCCATGCTCGGCCTGGCCGCCGCAATAGGCTACGCCGTGCCCACGGTGCTCACCGTATCGGACGCTGAGGCGGGTGGGGTGGTCATACGCAGGAGCCGGCGGCGGCGGCGCTCGCACCCCGACTGGTGGTACCGGCGGCGGCGGCGTTCGCACCCCGACTGGTGGTACCGGCGCCGGCGTCGGAGCGACAGGCGCTATTGAGCTGAGCCAAGCTCGGGGTCGGCGATCCGGCCGGCCCCGAGCCCCCAAGTGCCGCGCCTTCTGTTATCCTTGGCCGTATGGGCGAGCGGGTGCCCGAGCGCACGCAGGCGGTCGCTCGCGCGCGCACGCGCCGAGCCGCAGATCGGCGCATGGCCGATTCCGAGCGGACCATCGTGCTCGCGCTCGGCGCCTTCGGCTGGACCATTGCCTTCACCGATTGCCCCGAGGTGGTCGAGGGTCTCGAAGCGATCCTGACCGGCTGGCGCCTTCGGCGGCTCCCGTCTGCCCTGTCGCGGCGGCAAGATGCGCAGGTGAAAAGGATGCGCACCGGGTTTGCTTGGCGCTCCAGCCGCATGCCCAAGCCTCAGCTCTGGGACGAGCACCCGCCGGTTTCCGCCATGCAGGTGGTCTGCGACGTCCATGACGTGCTGTTCGACTGGTTCCTGAAAGCAAACCCCCGGCATCTTTGTCTGCACGGCGCGGCGATGCGCATCGGCGGCGGACTGGTTTGCTTCCCCTCTGTGCAAAGGACGGGCAAGAGCACGTTATGCGTCGAGCTCGCGGCTCGGGGTCACACGGTCTATGGCGACGACGTGCTGGCAATCGAGCCCGGGGAGGGTCTCGGTGTCGCGCTGGGCATCGCGCCGCGCCTGCGCAAACCGCTGCCGAAAAGTGTCGGCGCACTTTTGTTTCGCTTCGTGAACGAGCGCGCCGGCCCGTTCGACCGGCGCTGGGTTTATGTTGGGCTCCGGGAAAGCGAGATTGCGCCGCTCGGCGAAACTGCGCCGATCTCGGCCTTCGTGCTCCTGCGGCGCGGCGCCCGCGGCGCTAGACTCGAGCCGGTGCCGAAAAGCGAGATGCTCAAGGAAATTCTGTTGCAGAATTTTGCCCACCAGGTGCCGCCGGTGGAGACGCTCGACCGGCTGATGCGGCTCACCGAGCGCGTGCCGTGCTATCGGCTGCGCTACGGCTCGGTGATGGGCGCGGCCCAGCTCATCGAGAGGAGGTTCGGCCGAGAGCCGGCACGCAGCGGGCGGAAAGCGAGCCACTCGGATTCCCAACGCCCGGCAAAGGCGCGCTCGGCAATCGCGCCGGCGTGCGGGCATGATCTGACCTGCCGGTTTCGCCGTGCACCGGGGGTGGAGACCCGCGAGGTCGGCGGCGAAATTTTTGTCGCCGCGCCGGGGCCGAAAACGATCCATCATCTCGACCGCATGGCCTCGGCGGCCTGGCGCAGCCTGAGCGAGCCGAAGAGCGCCGAAGAGCTGATCGCGCTGTTCGCGGCCGCGTTTCCGGGCACGCGGAAGCGCAAGATCGAAAAGGATCTATTCCAGCTTCTTGGTTTCCTGGAGAAAAGTGGACTGATCGCCAGGATCCGACGTTGAAACAAGCCGCGAGATCCGATTTCTCGCGTTCTGCACGGATCTCACGCGGAAGAGTCGCGGTTCACCTCCGCGTCCACCCGATCGGCCGCGGCGCGCGGCGCATCGCTTCGACAGGATGAGGCGAATGACCGACTTGTCTTTTCCGAAAGCGTGACGGCAGCGGCAAAGTGGGTCGAGTGTCGTGATGTCGAGTGTCGTGATAATGTAGGTCGAGTGCCCGTGCTCAAATCGCGGAACTTCGGATTTGCAGGGGGCTTGTCATGGCGACTTCCCCGGTGCGGGGCAAGCAGCAATCTTACGCAATCGGAAGCAGGAGGCGGACGTGACCCATAGTGACATGGTCGTTGTGCGCGGCGACATTCACGGCGCGGCTGCCCACCGCTGGTGGGTGTATGCGCTGCTCGGCGTGCTGTTCCTCTTGATGGCCGCCTTCGTGTTCGGACATCTGATCGCGGCCTCCATCGTCAGCGCGATCTTCTTCGGCGCGGCGCTCACCGTCGGCGGCGCCTTTCAGATCGTGCATGCGTTCTGGGAGCGCGGCTGGGGCGGTTTCGCTCTCAGCTTGATCGTCGGGATTCTATATCTCGTCGGCGGACTCTGGCTGATGGCGAACCCGCTGGCGACGTCCGCGGCGCTGACGTTGTTCATCGCCGCGGTGCTGCTCGTCTCCGGCATCCTCCGTTTCGTGCTGGCGTACCGGGTGTGGCCGGTCAGCGGCGGGATGCTGATCCTGTCCGGCGTCATTGCCGTGCTCGCCGGCTTGGTGATCATGGCAGGCTGGCCGGCGAGCGGGCTCGTGGTGCTCGGTATTTGCCTCGGGCTCGATCTGTTGATGTTCGGCCTATTCTGGTTGGTGCTGGCGTTCGCGCTGCGTGAAATCCGGGTGTGAAAGCATTGAGACAGGATACGGACGTCCGTCGGTTCGCGCTTCACAGGCGGTCCCAGTCCCGGGTTCGCACGTCGGGCACGCGCCAGCTGCGCCGGGGCGTCCAAGTGGTGGTGGCGATCCGGGGCCGCCCGACCAAGCTCATGGCGAGGAAGGCGAACAACGCCCCGAAGGCGAAGCCCCCGATATGCGCCCACCAGGCAACGCCGCCCGCGAGGTTGGGCGTCATCAGCTCGATGCTGCCCTGAAACAGCTGCAGCGCGAACCAGATGAGCGCGAACAGCACCGCCGGGATCGGGACGAACAGCGGGATGAACACCAATAGGATGATCGTGATCACCCGCGCCGCCGGATAGGTGACGGCGTGCGCGCCGAGCACGGCCGCGATCGCGCCCGATGCCCCGAGCACCGGCTCGGTCGAATCCGGATGGGTGCCGAGATGCACCACGCTCGCCGCGAGCGCGCCGGCGATATACAGCGCGAAAAATCCGAGCCGCGTGAATCGCGCTTCCATCGCCGGCCCGAAGATCCACAGGAACCACATGTTGCTGATCAGGTGCAGCCAGCCGCCGTGCATGAAGGTGTTGGTTAACAGTGGCCACCAGTTCGACGGATCGAGCCCCGCTGCCCTCGCCAGCTCCGGCTCCGTATAGCGGGCCGGGATCAGCGCCGCATGCACCAGCACCGATTGCAGCGCGCGCGGCGGCAGGCTGAGCATCCACAGAAACACCAGCGTGTTGGCGGCGATGAACCCGAGCGTGATCAGCGGCCGGGCGGCGCGCGGGGCGGTGTCGATGAACGGAAACAAGGGCTTCTCCCTGCGGGCCGGCGCCTTGCCGCGCGGCTTGCGGAGGATCTGCGGCCGGCCGAACCGGGTCGATCGGCTACCGCGGCCGGGTCCGATCTCGAACGCCGCGGCGCCGTGCCGAATACCGGTCCCGACCGCGGTTTTGGCCGCGAAGGAGCGGCCGTCCGAAAATTTCCATAAATCCCTGGGACAGGTCGACGCGATCCTCTAGAAGGTCTTAACCGAAACCTCGTTGCGACCCTGCCGGCGACTCCCGCCTCGACCGTCATTCATGCTCTGTTCAGCTGATCCTGACAAAGTCGCCTGAGCCCCGCAGCGCCCTCGACCAAAGAACCATGCGTTCCTTCGACGTGTATACCCGGCCGCTGCGGCGGTCCACCGACTTCTCCGGCCCGCAGACCGCGGTGCTGTTCGTCGTGTTCGCGCTGGTGGCCTCGATTCCGGTTATCACGCATCCGCTGCCGCCGCTCACCGATTACGTCAATCATCTGGCGCGCATGCACGTCATTGCCACGATCGGCAACGACCCCGACCTGTCGCGCTTCTACGAGATCGATTGGCAGATCATTCCCAATCTGATGATGGACCTGGTGATTCCGCGCCTGGTGCGGTTCATGAGCGTTTACCACGCGGGGCAGGTATTCACCGTCGCAACGTTCGTGCTGATTCTTTCGGGCACCCTGGCGTTCAACCGGGCGCTGTTCGGCTCGTGGTCGGTGCTGCCGCTCGTGGCCTTCCCGTTGCTTTACAATCACGTGTTCCTGGTCGGCGTGATGAACTACATGTTCGGCCTCGGGCTCGCGCTGTGGGGGCTCGCCGCCTGGGTGTGGCTGCGTGAGCGGATCTGGCCGCTGCGGCTGGTGGTCTCCGCCGCCTTCGTGCTGGCGATGTTCTTCTGTCATCTGTTCGCGGTCGCGCTGTACGGAATGGGCCTCTTCGCCATCGAGCTCCACCGCCTATCCGAATTGCGCGAGCGGCCGTGGGGCCTGCGAATTGTGGATTTCGTCGCGACCGGGCTGCCGTTCCTGCCGGTGGTGCCGCTGCTGCTGCAAAGTCCGACATGGCAACTCGCCGGCGAGAACTATTGGGATCAGCAGGGCAAGATCGACGGACTGATCTACATCATCGAAGTCTATTCCGACATCGTCGCCTTCCTGCTCACCGCCATTGCGGCGGCGGCGATCGGCTGGGCGGCGCGCCACCGGCTGCTGCGCCTTCATGCGGTCGGCTGGCTGCTGCTGGCGGTCGCCGGCGTGGTCTATCTGGCCATGCCGCGGGTGGTGTTCGCGACCTATATGGCCGATCAGCGGCTACCGATCGCGGCGGCGTTCATGCTCGTGGCATGCGCGCATCTCGACCTGCACCACCGCCTGGTCCGCCGCGGGTTTCTGGCGCTGCTGCTGGTGCTGCTGGTCGTGCGCGTGATCGAAGTCGACGCGAACTGGGCGGATCTCGCGCGCGAAACCCTGGAGTTTCGCGATTCGGTCAAGCGCATCAAGCGCGGATCGACGGTGCTCGTCGCCTATGCGGACCGCTCCGCGGGCGAAGACGTGCGCGAGGCCAATCTCGTCCACGCCGCCTGCCTCGCCATGATCGAGCGCTCGGCGCTGGTCACGACCGCGTTCACGGTGCCGGGCAAGCAGATCATGCACGTACGCCCGCAATATGCCGGGCAGGTCGATAGCGAAGACGGCACGCCACCGGCGCTCGAGCAGCTCGCGCTGGCGATCCAGCACCATGACGAGAAGCAATCCTACTGGGAACAGTGGCCGAGCCGATTCAATTACGTCTACGTGCTGTTCACCGACGAAGATACCGCCAATCCGGCCCCGGACTTGCTGACCCTGGTGCATGAAGGCGAACGCTTCCGGCTCTACAGGGTGAACAAGGAGCGCACCGCCGCGGGTCAGCGATGACCGTCCAAGCCAGGGACGCCGGGGTTGGCGCGCCCGGCCGCGCGTTCGCGGCCACGCCGTCGCGTGCGAAATCGGCCCGCGGGTTTCCGCTTCTTCGCACATTGGCGCTCTATGCGGTGGCGTTCCTCGCCCTGGCGGCGCCCTGGCTGTCCGGCGCGGTGACGATCCCGTGGGATGCCAAGGCGCAGTTCCAGCCCGAGCTCAATTTCCTCGCCAGGTCGTTTGCCGAAGGCCAATCGCCGTTTTGGACGTCGAACGTATTTGCCGGCTGGCCGCAGATCGCCGATCCGCAGTCGATGCTGTTCTCGCCGCTGCACCTGCTGCTGGCATGGATCGATCCCGGGATGGACTTCCGCTCCGCGGACGTCGTCACCTTCCTGGCGCTGTTTCTCGGCGGATGCGGCATCATCCTCTATGCGCGCGACCGCGGCTGGCACAGCGCCGGCGCGCTGGTGGCGGCGCTGGCATTCGCGTTCGGGAGCGCCGCGGCATCGCGCATCCAGCACACCAGCGAGATCCTCAGCCTGTGCTATCTGCCGCTGGGCCTGTGGCTGCTCACCCGCGCGCTCGAGCACGGCTCGTTGCGGCTCGGCATTGCGGCGGGATTTGCCGCCGGCCTGATGGCGACGGGCCGCGATCAGGTCGCGCTGCTCGGCCTCTACCTCTTGGCTGGCGTCGTGCTGGCGGATTGGATCGGCGGCGGCATTCCTCGGGTCCGGGCGAGCATCCGGCCGCTCGCCGGTTTTGCCGTCGCCGGGACCATGGTTGCCGCAGTTCCGGTGCTGTTGACGGCCGTGCTCGCCGCCGCTTCGAACCGGCCCGAGATCGCCTACGCGGCCGCCGCGAAGGGATCGCTGCATCCGGCGCACCTGCTCACTTTTGTCTTCTCCGATCTCTTCGCCACGAATAGCCCGCAGGTCGGCTATTGGGGACCGCCGAGCCTCGATTGGGGGCCCACCGGATTGATCCTCGCCCAGAACATGGGCGAGCTTTACGCCGGCGCCATTCCGCTGCTCGCCGTGCTCGGCTTGGGACTGAGCCGCGGCTGGTTATGGGCGCGCGAGATCCGCTGGTTTTCCATCGCGCTTGCCGTCGCGCTGCTCTACGCGCTCGGCTGGTACACGCCGGTGTTCCGTGCGCTCTACGAACTGCTTCCGGGGGTCGCGCTCTATCGCCGGCCGGCGGACGCGACGTTCCTGATCGGCATGCTGCTGTCGATCACCAGCGGTTATCTGGTGCACCGCTTTCTGTCCGATCCCGCCGCTCCGGCGCGAAGCGCGCGGCGGCAATCGCTCGCTGCGCTCGTTCTCGTGATGGCGATCCTTGCGAGCGCGCTCGGCGTCGCGCTCTCGGTCGGCAAGCTCGGTGCCGCCGCGTTGCCGATTCTGATCGGGGTCGGCTGGGCGGCGCTCGCGGTGGCAGCGCTGGCCGTTGCGCGGCGGGTGCGCGCAACGCCGTTGGCGGCGGCATTCGTCCTGACATTGGCCATGACCGCCGATCTTGCCTGGAACAATGCGCCGAACATATCGACCGGCCTGCCGGCGTCGTTTTACGATGCGCTGCGGACCGACACGGCGAACGAGACGGTCGCGCTGATCAAGTCAAGGCTATCGGCATCGGCGGCCGCCGACCGCCGCGATCGGGTCGAGCTGATCGGCATCAGCTATCACTGGCCGAATCTCGGTCTCATCCACGGGTTCGATCATGTGTTCGGCCAGAACCCGTTGCGGTTCCGGGATTTCAAGCAGGCGACCGCCGTCGGAGACACCGTCGCGACGGCGGAGCAACGGCGCTTCTCTCCGCTCTATCCGTCGTATCGCTCGCCCTTCGCCGACCTTTTCGGCGTGCGCGTGATCGCGACCGGCATTCCGGTCGAGCAGATCGACAAGGCGCTCGCGCCCGGCGATCTGACGTTCCTGGGCCGCACCAAGGAGGCCTACGTCTACGAGAATCCGCGCGCGTTGCCGCGGGTGATGGTGCTCGCGGACTGGCGGCTCGCCGATTTCGAGGAGCTGATGCGCACCGGCTGGCCCGATGTCGATCCGGCTCGCACGGTGCTGCTCGAGCGCCCGCCGGATGCACCGCCGGCGCCGCCCGTTTCCGAGACCCGCCCCGGCGCCGCCCGCATCGTGCACTACGGCAATGCCGAGATCACGATCGATGTCGAGGCGCCCGGCGGCGGCTTTCTCGTGCTGACCGACGTCTGGCATCCGTGGTGGCGCGCGCGGGTCGACGGCGTCGCCGCGGCGATTCTCAAAGCCGACGTGCTGTTTCGCGCCGTGCAACTGACGCCGGGGCATCACGAGGTGCGCTTCACGTTTCACCCGTTGTCCGGCGCAATCGAAGAAGTTGCGGCGAAGCTGCGCGCGAAACTTCCGTTCAGCGCATCGTCGCGCTGAACTCCGAGAACCGCATGTCGGGCGCGCTCGGATTGTGGCGCGAGGGGACGGCGCGGCCGGCCCACAGCTCGACCGCGCTCGCGCGTTCGAAGCGATCGATCGGCGCTTCCTGCCAAGCTTTGCCGCCCGACTCGCGCCAGGCAATCCGCGCGACGTCGGCCACGGTCTCCATCACGAACATCGACCGCAGCGCCGCGAACGGCCGCCCCGCGACCGGGTCGAGCGTGACGTCGAGCGCGATCCGGTCGCGGTCGAGCTTCGCGAGCCTGAGATGGGCGCCGCCGCCGCGCGCGAACCTGAGCTCGAACCCCAGCCCGACCGGATCGAATGCGATGCCGGTCAGGTCGACGAACGGCCGCGCCGCGGTCTCGACCGGCCCTATCAGAAACGAGGAGCCGTACGCGCTCCAGGCGAGATGCGGGGGCGGCAGCGGTCGCGCCCGCCAATAGCCGTCGGGCGGATAGAGCACGAGGACTTCCTCGGCGCGCTCCTCGAACCGGTGCCAGAGCTGGAGCAGGTGAATCCCGGTTTCGACGCGCTCGCCGACCCGAACCGGCGCGCCGCCGGGCCGCCAGAACTCCTGGAGCCGGTGGCCGATCAATTGCCATTCCTCGCTTTCATAGAGCGTGATGCGCTGGGACTTGCGGGCGGCGCCGGGATCGACGGCAAAATCGCAGCGGGAAAAATCCGCCGCCGCGCGATCGGCAACGAGGGTGCCGATATAGGCCGGGTGCGCCGCTTCGATGCCCAGCCGCCGGACTGTTCCGGAGGCGAGCGCGAGCGTGACGTTGTCGCGCTCGGCGCAGAGCGTCGGCTCGCCGGCATTGACGACGTCGACGGCAAGCTCGTCGGCGGCGACTGCGCCTGTGCAGCCGATGAACAACGCGGCGGCCGCGGTTGCCAGCGCCTTCACGCAGGAGTGCCCGCTCACCCTGGAACCTCCCCCAGCGGGCAGGGAGGCGACGGGGGCATCTCCTCAACCCATCGCCGCATAGATGTCTCCCGAATTCGCCGCCGGCGGCAGCGCGCGGATCCACCCGGCGATTTCGTCCCGCGAGCGCCAGCCTTCGAACACGAACATCTGCTCCTCGCCGAGCGCGGCATTGAACCTCGTGTAGCCCAGCGCGATGCAGCGTTCCAGGCAAGCAACGGCGACCTCGCGCTGGATCGTGATGAACTCGAAGGAAAGCGCGGCAACCGGATGCGTCAGGCCGGCGAGGGCTTCCGCCTCGAAGCCCTCGACGTCGATCTTGATGAAGACCGGCGTTCCGTGCCGCGCGATCAATGCGTCGAGCGTATTCATCGGGACCGCAATGCGGTCGATCCATCGTTCGTGCTGCCATCCGGGCGCGCCACATGCGGCACGGATGAAAGCGGCGGATGCGGTGCTTACCGTCGGATTGTCGACATTGAGCTGGAGCACCAACTCGCCCTGCTCGCGCCCGACGGCGAGCGGCTCGATCGCAACGGATCGATCGCGGCCGTACAGTAGTTTCAGGGTCTTCACGAGCAGCGGCTGCGGCTCGACGGCGACGACGCGCGCGCCGAGCCGCCGGAACGCGGCAATGCGGTCGCCGACGTGGGCGCCGATGTCGAACACGAGATCGCCGGGCACTACGAATTGTCCGTAGAGGCGATCCATCGCGGCGTGACGCCGCCGGCTCCCATAGTAGATGCGCAACGAGCGCAGGACGCCGCGCGTCGCCCGCAATGCGGCGAGCCCTGTGCTGCCGGCTCGAGCCGCGATCTGGGCGGGATCGAGCGCCGGCAGCGCAAGCGCCCGCAGCGCGGGCGGCGGATCGGTCTCTTCCGGCAGCCGAACGAGTTTTTGGCGGACCAGCGCGCGTCCCAATGCCGGCGAAGCCGTGAGCACGGCGAACGGAATTGCCAGCGCCAGTCCCCCGGCGATCAAGCACGCGTAGGGAATTGCCGCCGGGACGGTCGTCGCCAGGACGCCGAGCGTTCCGAGCCCGGTCGCGGCGGCGGGCCACAAGTTCCGCACTGCGAGGCCGACCGGCACGGAATGGTCGTGGCGGGTCTGCCCGGTCCAGCCCGTCGCGCGGCCGAACAGGAGGCCGATCAGGAACAGGCTGTGGCAGAACCACAGGATCGGCGAGAGCAGCAGGAAGAAGACGGTTTCGATCAGCAATCCCGCCGTAAAGCGTGCCGCCCCGCCAAAGGCCCGTCGCGACTCGGGCCGCGCCAAAACGTCGACCGCGGTGGCGATCTTCGGCGCAAACCACATCGTGAGCAGACTGAGCAGCAACATCCGACCGAAGTCGGCGCGCAGCACGGCGGCGGGATCGCCCGAGCGCGCTACCGCCGCGCTGCCGACGAGCAACAGCAAGATCCAGGCCGGCGAGCCCAGAAACATCAGGAGCGCGATCGCCAGCTGAAAGCGGCTGACGGGCTTCAGTCCGGGCAGGAACAGAAACCGCCAATATTGCATGTTGCCCTGGCACCAGCGCAGGTCGCGGCGGATGAATTCGATCAGGGTCGGCGGATTTTCCTCCCAGCCGAACGTCTCGTCGGGAAGCACGCGGACTTGATAGCCGGCGCGACGCATCAGTACCGCCTCGATCTGGTCGTGGCTGAGAACATGGCCGCCGAGCGCGCCGCGCGCCGGCAGAACCGGCAGCGTGCAATGGGCGATGAAGGGCGCCAGCCGCACGATGGCGTTATGCCCCCAGTACGGCCCGCAGTCGCCTTGCCACCACGCGCTTCCGAGCGTGTAGGAGCGCATGCCGAGCCGCATGCCGAACTGGAAGATGCGGGCGAAGGCGCTGGTCGACGGCATGCCGATCACCAGGCTCTGCAGGATGCCGAGCCCGGGGTCCGCCTGCATGATGCGCACGAGCTGCAGGATCCCTCGCGTGGTCATGAAGCTGTCGGCGTCGAGCGTGACGGCGAAATCGTGCCGGTCGCCCCAGCGGTCGCAAAAATCCCGGATGTTTCCCGCCTTGAATCCGATGTTGCGCGCGCGCCGGCGGTAGGTGAGCCCGATCTCGCGCTGCCATTTCCGAGTGAGCGCGCCGAAGCGTTCTTCTTCCGCGGCCGCGATCGCCGGATCGCTGGTGTCGCTGAGCACGTAGACGTGGAAGCGCTCGGCCGTTTTCGCCTCGACCAGGCCGCCCAGCATCGGCTCGAGATTGCGCACCACCCGATCCGGCATCTCGTTGCGGATGCACACCAGGATCGCGGTCGACGCGGTGATCGCTTCATCGCCGCGCACGCGCGCCGCGGCCGGGAACACCAGCGCGACCGGATCGCGGGCGAATCGCATGATCCACAGCCCGATCGCCGCGTTCCAGAAGCCGACGATGGTCCACGGCAGGGTGACCGCAAACAGCGCGAGCAGCACGCCATCGAGCCAGCCGTATCCGCCGGGCGAGAGCGCGGCGGCGGCGAGCCATGACAAGGCGGCCATGGTTGCGGCATTGAGAGCCGCGACGATGGCCCGGCGTGTGCTGATGCCGGGATCGGCGGCACCGACCGTCGCGGAACTGGTCCGTTCGAGCATGCCCCGTTCCCGGATGCGTTTTTGGCTCGGGCAGGATATAGCGGGCCGGCAGTCTGCAAGTCCAATCACGGGATGGAAAGTGGCAAGCAGCCGGGGGCAGAACGCCGCAGCGCTATGGTATGTCGGCCCGGGGCGCGGCGAAATTCGCGGCGAACCCGCGATCGAGCCGGGGCCGCGCGACGTGCGGGTGCGGGCGCTCCACGGCGCGCTCAGCCGCGGTACCGAGCGCCTGGTGTTCGCCGGACGGGTGCCCGAAAGCGAGTTCGAACGCATGCGCGCGCCGTTCATGGGCGGCGCGTTCCCGTTTCCCGTCAAATACGGTTACGCGGTGGTCGGCCGCGTCGAAACCGGGCCGCAGGAGCTGCGCGACCGCATCGTGTTTGTGCTGCATCCGCATCAAAGCGTCTTCGCCATTCCGGCCGAGGCAGCGATCCCGGTGCCGGACGGCGTGCCTCCCCGGCGCGCCGTTCTTGCCGCCAACATGGAAACGGCGCTGAACGCCGCCTGGGATGCCGCGCCGGGGCCCGCCGACCGCATTGCGGTCGTGGGAGCGGGTGTCGTCGGCGCGCTCATCGGCTTTCTGTGCGGGAAGCTGGCGGGCGCGCGGGTGGTTCTGGTCGATATTACGGCCTCTCGCGCCGAGCTCGCGAAGCGGCTCGGCGTCGACTTCGCGCTGCCGGCCGACGCGCCGGGAGATTGCGATCTCGTGTTTCACGCGAGCGGCACCCCCGCCGGGCTTGCGACCGCGCTTCGAGCAGCGGGCGAGGAGGCGGCCGTAATCGAGCTCAGCTGGTACGGCAGCGCGGAGGTGCCGATCCGGCTGGGCGAGGCCTTTCACAGCCGCCGCTTGCGGCTGGTGTCGAGCCAGGTCGGCCAGGTTGCGCCTTCGCATCGCGCAAGATGGACGCCGCAGCGTCGGCTCGCGGCGGCGCTCAACCTGCTCGCCGATCCGGCGCTCGACGCGCTGCTCGCGCCTGCGATCGCGTTCGGCGATCTCCCGGCGCAGCTGCCCGCGATCTTTGCGGCAGAGAGCGGCGTGCTGTGCCAGCTGATCGATTATCGTTGAACATGGTTTCGGATCAGCCCGGAGGGCAACCCTTGTTTGGCGTCGAAGTCTCCGATCACATCATGGTGGCCCATTCGTTCCGCGGCGCCGCCTTCGGGCCGGCGCAGCGGCTTCATGGCGCGACCTTCGCGGTCAGCGCCTGCTTTCTGGCGGAGCGGCTCGACGCGGACGGGATCGTGATCGACATCGGACGCGCCCAACGGGTATTGCGGTCGACGCTGGAGCCGCTGAACTACCGCAATCTCGACGATCTGCCGCAGTTCAAGGGCGCGAACACCACCACGGAGTTCCTCGCGAAATATTTGTTCGATCAGCTTGCCCAGGCGGTGCGCAGCGGCGAGCTCGGCCGCGAGCCCGGCGAGATCGCGGCGATCCGCGTCACCATCTCGGAATCCCCGCTGGCGCGAGCGTCCTACGAGGCGAGCTTGCGGTGAGTCATCGAGTTGCTTTCGCGGTTCCGGGCGATCTCGCGACGCCCACGGGCGGCTACACCTATGACCGGCGGATCATCGGCGAGCTGCATCGTCTCGGCTTTGCGGTCGACGTCGTGGATCTCGGCGAGGGATTTCCGCGGCCGAGCGCGCAAACCCGTGCCGCCGCGCTGGCGAAACTCGCGCAAGTTCCGGACGGCGTGACCATCGTGGTCGATGGGCTGGCCCTGGGCGTGCTCCCGGAAATCGCGGTCCTGCGCGGGCGCAATCCGCTGATCGGGCTGGTGCATCATCCCCTGGCGCTCGAAACCGGGCTTCCACCCGACGAGGTCGAACGCTTCCGCCGTAGCGAGCGCGCGGCTCTGGCGAGCATGCAAACAATCGTCGTGACCAGCCCGGCGATCGCCCGCGTGCTGGTCGCGGACTACGGCGTCTCATCCGATGTGCTGAGCGTCGCACCGCCCGGCAGCGAACGCGCTCCTCGCGCGCGTGGCGGGGGCGGCGCCATCGTTGCGCTGCTCTGCGTCGGCATCGTCGTGCCACGCAAGGGCTACGATCTGCTCGTTGCCGCGCTCGCCACGCTCGACGACCTGCCGTGGCGCCTCACGATCGTCGGCGATCGCCGGCGCGATCCGAAGGAATCGGCGCGGCTCGATGCCGACATCCTCCGGCATGGCCTGACGGCGCGCATTGCGATCGAAGGCGCGGTTCCGGCGGAGCGACTTGCCGAGCTCTATTCGGCCGCCGACGCCTTCGTGCTCGCTTCGCGCTATGAGGGATACGGTATGGCTTTCGCGCACGCGATCGCTTATGGCGTGCCGGTGATCGGGACGACAGCAGGCGCGATCCCGGAAACGGTTCCGGCCGGGGCCGGGCTCCTGGTCCCGCCCGGCGACGTTCCGGCGCTTGCGGCGGCGTTGCGGCTGCTGATCTCGAACGGGGAGGAGCGGACGCGGCTCGCCCGCAATGCGCGCGCGGCCTCGAAGTTGCTTCCGACCTGGGAGGCGTCGGCCGCCGTCTTCGCGCGCGCAATCGAGGGAGTGCAATGAAGCCGTTCTCGGCCAATTGGCTCGCCGCGCGCGAGCCGCACGATGCGCGCGCCAGAAACCCGGCGGTTCTCGACGCATTGGTCGGCGCGGTTGCGGCGCTGAGCTCGATCCGCGTCGTCGATCTCGGCTGCGGCACCGGCTCGACCTTGCGCGCGGTCGCACCGCGCCTGCCGGTCCCGCAGCACTGGCAGCTCGTCGACAACGATCTCGGCCTGCTCGAGCGCGCCGCTCGGCTGGAGCCGCCCGGCGGCGCTCGGATCGCAACGAAAGCGGTCGATCTGGTCCGGGACCTCGAAGCGGTGCTCGACGGAGCGATCGATCTCGTCACCGCGTCGGCGCTGTTCGACCTCGTTTCCGGCGAATGGCTGGAGCGTTTCGTCGTCGAAACCGCGGCGCGTCGGCTCGCGGTCTACGTCGCCCTCACGCACGACGACAATATCGGGCTCGATCCCTCCGATCCGCTCGATGATGCGGTCATCGCCGCGGTCCATCGCCATCAGGGTCGCGACAAGGGATTCGGACCCGCGCTCGGTCCCGGCGCCGCCAAGACCGCCATCGCTTGCTTCGAGCGTGCCGGCTATCGCGTCATTCAAGGCCGCTCCGATTGGCAGCTGCGACCTCAGGACCGCGAAATGCAAACGGCGGTGCTCGAGGTTTGGGCCGGCGCCGCCTGCAAGGAGCGCGCGCTCGCGCTTGCCGAAGTGGTCGGCTGGGCGGCGCGGCGCCGCAATCTCGTGGCGGCAGGCCGTTCGGCGCTGCACCTCGGGCATGTCGATTTCCTCGCGCTGCCGGAAGAAAATCAGCAGCGCCGATGACGGGCATTGGAACTGTTCGTGCGCGTGATCAGCGGGTTTTGGCGCGGAACACCGGAACCCGGCGGGCGGAAAGATCGCAGTCGAACAGCACTTCCTCTGCAATGCGGTGGACCCGGACCGCCGGCCGCAGCGCTTCGTCGATCCGCCCGATCGGCGGCAGCGTCAGGCCGGCGGGGCCGGCGCCGAGAATGATCGGTGCGACCAGCACATGCACGCGATCGAGACAGGATGCGGCGAGAAAGCCGGAGATCGTCGCCGAGCCGCCTTCGATCAAAATGCGGCGAAAGCCGCGCTCGGCGAGCGCGCGCAGGATCGCCGCGGGAGCGAATCGCCCATTTGTGAGCGGCAGGTTCACGAGCTCGACTCCCGCCGGCCATTGCTGCCCGCCGGTCGCGGCCGTGACGATCAGGCGCCGAGCGCCGTCCGCCGCGAACACCCGCGCATGCGCGGCCGCTCGCCCATTCGGATCGAGCACGACGCGCGCCGGGCAGGGTCCGTGCACGAGACGAACCGTGAGCTGCGGGTCGTCGGCAACGACGGTCGCGACCCCGACCACGACCGCGTCGACCAGCGCGCGCAGCCGATGCAGATGCGCGCGGCCCGCGGCGCTGTTGATGTAATGCGAATGGCCGGTCGGGGTCGCGATGCGCCCGTCAAGCGATTGGCCGACCTGCGCGACGACGACGAGATCATCGGCCCCTCCGTCTCGCAGCGGACCGAACAGCGCCTCCCAATGCGATGCCAATCGGGCTCCAGGCGCGCGGAACGCGGCCGGCACTTCGTCCCAATGTTCATCCGCGCGCGAAGATTGGCCCTGGCTCGCCTCCCGAGGGCGCGATAATTCCGAGCTGGCCGTCGAACTTTGCACTTGTTTGCAGCCTATTTTCATCCTGTCATAACCGACTGCGGCGATTATGCCTGGATCAGAAGCGGGAATATTGGCGTTATTGCAAGGGTTCGTCTCAATGGGCCCTAGCATGGAAAGATTGCGGAAATGCCGAAGGACCGATTGGGGGATTTGGTTTCCGGTTTGTTCGACTCGCCGGCGACGATAGCAGTCGAACGCGGTGTCGCCGAATTCAGGGCCGGCAGGCCGGTGCTGTTCGCCGGCGACGAGCGCGTGGTCGCCGTGCCGGTCGATGCCCTGGACGCGGGGCGCCTGCAGGGCTTCATCGGCACATTCGCGAGAGTTTCGGATGCATTGGCGTTGCGGCTCGCGGTCACGGCGAGGCGCGCTCGCGCGCTCGGCATCGACGCCGAAGCGCCGGTCGCCCTGACGCTGGACGGCAGCGAAGATCTCGACGCGATCCATTCGCTGGCCGCCGATGCGTCCGCGCGGCGTGCGGTCGCCGCGGTCCCCGCGGGCCCCGAGGCGACGGCGGCGATCGAGCTTGCCAAGCTCGCCCAGCGATTGCCGGCATTGCTGTTCGCCGCGGCAGATCGGGACCGCGAATTGCCGAATGCAGGCTTGCTGCTGAGCGTCGAGGCCGAAGCGGTTGCGCGGTTCCGCCAACAGCTGGTCGAATCGCTGCGGATCGCTGCGGCCTCCCGCGTGCCGCTCGAAGGCGCGGACCAGGCGCAATTCGTCGTATTCCGGGATGGCATCGGCGGCAGCCCGGCCGCGATCGTGATCGGTAAGCCCGATCTGAAGCAGCCGGTGCTCGTCCGGCTGCACTCGGCGTGTCTGACCGGAGATGTGTTCGGATCGAGGCGCTGCGACTGCGGCGATCAGCTCAAGCTGGCGATTGCCCGGATCAAACACGCGGGCGGCATCATCCTCTATCTCGACCAGGAGGGCCGCGGGCTCGGCCTCGCCAACAAGATGCGGGCCTATCGGCTGCAGGATTCGGGCCTCGACACGGTCGATGCCAATGTGACGCTCGGTTTCGAGGACGATGAACGTGACTATCGGATCGCGGCGCGGATGCTGCAATTGCTCGGCTGCCGCCGCGTCGTGCTGCTGACCAACAATCCGGCGAAATTGGATGGCCTTGCCGGTGCCGGCATCGAGGTCTGCGGCTGCATGCCGCTCCATGCGCCGGTCAATGCCGAGAACCGCCGCTATCTGACCGCGAAGGCCGTGCGCGCCGGGCATCGGCTCGATCATTTGTGGAGATCCTGACCCGGAAGGGGAACCGATGACGCCCAATATGCAACCGGGCGCCGCCGCCGCGAATCGCGCCCATGCGGTCGGCGTCGCCATGCCGGCCTACACGCCGGTCGCGCGTCTCCTGCACTGGATCACGGCCGGCCTGGTGCTGGTGCTGATCCCCATGGGCCTCATCATGGCGGGCCTGAAGGCCGGGCCGTTGCAGACTTTCCTGTTCGCGCTGCACGAGTCGCTCGGCGTGACCTTGATGGCGGTCGTCTACGTTCGCCTGGCGTATCGGCTCACCCATCCACCGGCGCCGCTTCCCCCGGAGATTCCCGACTTCTATCGCATTGCCGGCCATAGCGTGCACTACCTGCTGTACGCATTGCTGGCGGTGCAGCCGATCATCGGCTGGATCGGGACTTCCGCCTACCGGGCGCCGATCCATTTTTTCTGGCTATTCGAGCTGCCGCCGATCTGGCCGGAGAACCGCGCCTTTTCCGACGCGACGTTCTGGGTGCACTTGGGCGTCGGCATCGCGCTCGCGGTGCTGATCTGCCTCCATGTCGGGGCCGGCCTGTTCCATCATTTCATCCGCCGGGACGTCGTGCTGATGCGGATGGTGCGAGGCTGAGGACAGGGACGGATACGCATCCGGGCTCATTTCGTCGGCGGTGTTTCATGCCAGGGAGGAATTGTCATGCTGTCCAAACTCGCCTGCGCCGGCGCCCTGATCGGGCTCGCCGTGGCCGCCGTGCTCGCCGCCAACACCCCGAAGTTCCAGCTCCGCGGCGATCGCTTCAAGCCGTTGACCTACGAGGAGATGACACCCGCGCAGCGGACGCTGATCGACCATCTGCTGTCGGGTCCGCGCGGCTCGGTGAACGGACCGTTCAACGTCATGCTGCGCAGCCCGGAGCTCGGCGACCTGCAGCAGGCGATCGGCGCCTACGTGCGGTTCAAGACCTCGATCCCGCACAAGCTCAACGAGCTCGCCATTCTCATGATCGGGCGGCATTGGAACGCGCAATACGAATGGTACGCGCACAAGCGCATTGCGCTCGAGGCCGGCCTGAGCCCGGCCATCATTGCCGACATCGCCGCCGGCAAGCGGCCGGCGAAACTGCAGCCGGACGAGGAGATCATCTACAATTTCACGCGCGAGCTCAACGAGACCAGGGAAGTCAGCGACGCGACGTTCAAGGCCGCGGTCGAAAAATTCGGCGAGCGCGGCGTCGTCGACCTCGTCGGCACGCTGGGCTATTACCACCTGGTCTCGATGCTGCTCAATCTGGACCGCTATCCGCTGCCGGACGGCGCGCAGCCCGAGCTGCAGGCGCTGAAGTGAGGCCGGATGACAAAGGAGCAAGCAGTCCGTCTCTGCTCCGCCGTCACGGCCTTTGTGCATCGTTTCGCCACGCGGTATTGAACATGATACGGTAATGACCATGACCAAGCTGCTCGAACGAGCAATTGCAAGGGCGCGGGAGCTGCCGCCGGAAGAGCAGGACGTGATCGCTGCGGTTCTGCTGTCGATGGCCGAGGCCGGCACCAGCGGAATCGCCGAGCTGGACGATGAGACACGCGCCGCCATCCGCGAGGGCCTCGACCAAGCCCGCCGTGGCGAATTCGTCCCGGATGAGGAAATCGAAGCGCTCTGGAAACGCCACGAACGATGAGAGTTCGCTACACGCCGAGAGCGCGTAGGGACCTCCGGAATGTGCTCCACTATCTGGACCAACGCAGCCCGCGTGGCGCTCTAAACGTTGAGCGAGTGCTGCAGAGCACTTTAAGACTCATAGAGCAGTTTCCAGAAAGCGGCCGCTTGGCGGTATGGATTGTCCATATTCGCCACGCGGCCCGGCAGCCATGGGCTCCGACCCGGTAGACACTACGATCCGCCGATCGAGGCCGCATCCAGTGTTCCCTCATCCTTCGCGGCTCCGCCTCGCGGCCTTGATCGCCTGCCAGACCCGGTCGGGCGTCAGCGGCATGTCGATGTGCCGGATACCGTATTCGGCCAGCGCATCGGCAACTGCGTTCATGACCGAGGTCAGCGCGCCGGCGCAGCCGGCCTCGCCGCAGCCTTTGGTTCCGAGCGGGTTGGTTTTCGCCGGCACCGGATGGCTTGCGGTGGTGAAGAACGGCACCTCGGAGGCCCGCGGCAGCGCGTAGTCCATGTAGGATCCGCTCAGCAGCTGGCCCTCGGAATCGTAGACGGTCCGCTCGGTCAGCGCCTGGCCGATGCCCTGGACGATGCCGCCGTGCATCTGGCCATCGACCAGCATCGGATTGATGATGGTGCCGAAATCGTTCACCGCGGCATATTTGACGACCTCGATCACGCCGGTTTCGGGATCGATCTCGACCTCGGCGACGTGACAGCCGTTGGGGAAGGTCGAGGGGATCACGTCCTTGGTCGCCTGTTTCACGTCGAGCGATTGCGGAAGGTCCTCCGGCAGCTTCAGGCCGCCGCGGATCTGCTGCGCCAGCTCGAGAATGCCGATCGACCGATCGGTGCCGGCGATGACGAAGCGGCCCGCCGCGAACTCGATGTCGGTCTCGGCCGCCTCCAGCACGAAGCTCGCGATCTTGCTGCCGCGTGCGATCACCTCATCCGAGGCCTCGACGATCGCGGTGCCGGTCGCGGTGATCGATCGCGATCCGCCGGTGCCGCCCCCGAAGATGAGCTCGTTGCTGTCGCCTTGGATCAGCCGGATGCGCTCGAACGCAATGCCGAGCCGCTCGCCCAGCACCTGCGCGAACGGCGCGGCGTGGCCCTGGCCGTAGTCGAGGGTGCCGGTGATCAGCGTCACCGTGCCGTCCGGCTCGAACCGGATGCCGCCCATCTCCTTGTTGGGCGGCGCGGTCACTTCGAGGTAGCTGCCGATGCCCAATCCGCGCAGCTTGCCGCGCTTGCGGCTCTCGCGCCGGCGCGCCCGAAAGCCGTTCCAGTCGGAAACAGCGACCGCATCGTCGAGCACCGCGGTGAAATCACCGCTGTCGTAGGTCATGCCGGATGCCGCCGAATAGGGAATTTGGCTCGGTCTCACGTGATTGCGGCGGCGGATCGCGATGCGGTCGATGCCCATCTCGGCGGCGGCGAGATCGATCAGCCGCTCCATGTAGTAATTGGCCTCGGGCCGGCCGGCGCCGCGATAGGCGCTCACCAACGTGGTGTTGGTGAACATGCATTTCGTCGACACTTCGAGCAGCGGCACGCGATAGACGCTCACGGAATTCTTCACGAGATTGAGCGTCGACATCAGCGGCGCGACCGTGCCCAGATAGGCGCCCATGTTGCCGTAGCCGGAAAAGCGCAGCGCCAGGAACCGGCCTTTTTCGTCGAGCGCCAGCTCGCCGCGGAACTCGTGATCGCGGCCGTGGTGATCGGACACGAAGCTCTCGAACCGGTCGGCGGTCCATTTCACCGGCCGGCCGAGCACGCGCGCGGCGTGCAGCACGCAGACATATTCCGGATAGGCCGCCGCCTTCATGCCGAACGAGCCGCCGACGCTGCCGGTGAGCACCCGGATTTTCTCCGCCGGCACGTTGAGGATGCCGGCAAGCTGGCCGCGCATCCCGAACGCGCCCTGGCAGCCGACGTGCAACGTGAAGCTTTCGGCCTCGGCGTCGTAAGCCGCGACCGCGGCGCGCGGCTCCATTGCGTTGACGACCACGCGGCTGTTGACGAATTGCTGACGAACGACGTGAGCGGCCCGCGCGAATGCCTCCGCGACCTTGTCCGTGTCGCCGTAATGATAATCGAGCGCGACGTTGTCGGGCGCTTCCTCGTAGAGCACCGTTGCTCCCGGTTTCGCCGCCTCGCTCGCGCGGGTCACCGCCGGCAGCGGCTCGATCTCGACGGCGACCGCCTCGGCGGCTTCCCGCGCCTGCGCCGCAGTCTCGGCGACCACGAACGCCACCGGATCACCCACGAAGCGCACCTTGTCGGTCGGCAGCGCCGGGCGCGGCGGCTTTCGCATTTCCGAGCCGTCGCGATTCTTGAACGCAACGATGCATTTGAGCGTGCCATAGCCGGCGGCGGCGAGATCCTGCCCGGTGAATGCGCCGAGCACGCCCGGCATGTCGCGGGCCGCCGATACGTCGATGTTGCGGATCACGCCATGGGCATGGCGGCTGCGCACCATCGCCGCATAGGCCTGGCCCGGCAGCCGCACGTCGTCGGTGTAACTGCCCTGGCCGCGCACCAGCTTCGGATCCTCGGTGCGCGACACCGGCTGGCCGGTGGCGAACTTCTGCACTGCCCAATCGATCGCAGGATCCTGAACGTTCATGAAACACCGTCTGTGCACGAGTGGCCCATCGGGGATGGCCCGTTGGGGATGAGGGATCGCGGCTTGCCGAGCGGAACCGAAGGGGGAAGCACGCCCGTGTCAATATGGGAGCCATGCGTCATGGGAGCCATGCGCCGGCCTCGCATCTCCCATTCACGGGCTCGGATGTCGATTCCGCAAGGCTAATCGAGAATGGCGACGGCGCGGGTCCAGCCGGCGGATCCGGCGCGCACCTTGACCGGGAAGCAGCTCACCTTGAAGCCGGTCGCCGGCAGGCGTTCGAGATCGTGCAGCTTCTCGATATGGCAATAGCCGATCTCGCGGCCGGCCTTGTGGCCTTCCCAGATCAGGCCCGGATCGCGGGTTTGGGCGAATTTTTTCGCGGTATGCACGAACGGGGCATCCCAGCTCCAGCCATCGATACCGGTGACCCGCACGCCGCGCTCGAGCAGATAGAGGGTGGCTTCTCGCCCCATGCCGCAGCCGGTCGAGACGTAATGCGGCTGGCCATATGCGGCGCCGGCCGCGGTGTTCACCAGCACGATCTCCAGCGGTTTTAGCTCATGGCCGATGCGCTCGAGCTCGGTCTCGACATCGCGCGCGGTCGCCACATAGCCGTCGGGGAATTTGCGGAAATCGAGCTTGACGGCTGGCTGAAAACACCATTCGAGCGGCACCTCGTCGATGGTGAGCGAACGCTCCCCGCGGTTCATGGTAGAGTGGAAGTGATACGGCGCGTCGAGATGCGTGCCGTTGTGGGTGACAAGCGTGACGTGCTCGATCGCCCAGCCTTCGCCGTCGGGCAGGTCCTCGACGCGCAGCCCGGGGAAGAAACGCACCACCTCCGGCGCCGTCTCGCGGTGATTGCGGTACTTGATTTGCGGGCCGAAGCCGGGAGGATCGGCCGCGACGTCGTTCTCCAGCGGCACCGAGAGGTCGATCAGGGTCGGCATGGTTCAAGCCCTCCGATCGCGCCAATGTATCGGCAGCCGCGGGAGCATTGCAAAGGGAGGTCCTTCATGCCGGCCTATTGGGTCGCGCGGTCGCGCGTCGTCGATCCGATCGAATACAAGAAGTACACGGATCTCGTGCCCGACATCATTGCCCGCCACGGCGGCAAGGTTCTCGCGCGCGGGGGCAAGTTCCGCATCATGGAAGGGCCGGAGAAGTTTCATCGCTTCATCGTGATCGAGTTCCCGAGCTTCGATCGGGCGGTCGCCTGCTTCAACTCGCCCGAATACGCGAGAGCCGCCGCGTTTCGCCGCCACGGCGCCGGCGAGGTCGAGAACGTCATCGTCGAGGGGGTGGAGGGCGCACCTTAACGGTTCGGGTCGACTTTTTCGCCCGCCGGCTTGGCGGCGGCCCACGCTTTGGGGCATAAAGGCTTTTGAAAACAATTCAGTCCCTGGGAGGAAACGTCAATGGCGAGATATTTGAGAGAACGCACGTACGCCTGGCTCGCAGCCGCGGCGCTCGCCGTTTTCGCGCTCGCGCTCGGCGCGTTGCCGGGGAACGCCGCCGACCCGCTGCGCATCGGCTTCGGCATGGCGCTGACCGGACCGCTCGCCCCCAACGGCAAGTCGGCGCTGCTCGCCATGAAGATCTGGGAGGAAGACATCAACGCCAAGGGCGGGCTGCTCGGCCGCCCGGTCCAGCTCGTCTATTACGACGACAAGAGCAGTCCCTCGGAAGTGCCGGCGATCTACACCAAGCTGCTCGACGTCGATCACGTCGATCTCATCGTCGGCGGCTACGCCACCAACATGCTGGCGCCGGCGATGCCGGTGGTGATGCAGAAAAATCGGCTGTTCATCGGCATGCTCGGTCTCGCGGTGAACAAGGAGTTCGATTATCCCAAATATTTCGCCATGATCCCGTCCGGCCCCGAGCCGAAGCCGGCCTTCACCAAGGGCTTCTTCGACGTGGCGATGGCCCAAGATCCCAAGCCGAAGACCGTGGCGATCGTCGGCGCCGATGCCGAATTCTCGCGCAACGCTTCCGACGGCGCGCACGAGAACGCCAAGGCGGCCGGGCTCAAGATCGTCTACGACCGCAACTATCCGCCGGCGACGACCGACTTCAGCCCCATCGTCCGCGGCATGCAGGCGGCCAATCCCGATCTCGCGGTCATCTGCTCCTATCCGCTGGATTCGGTCGGCATGGTGCGGGCGATCAACGAGATCGGCTTCAAGCCGAAGATGATCGGCGGCGGCATGGTCGGCCTGCAGGCGAGCGTGTTCAAGACCCAGCTCGGGCCGCTGCTCAACGGCTTCGTCAACTACGATTTCTGGCTGCCGGTCAAGAGCATGGAATTCCCGGGCGTGCTCGACATGATGAAGAAATACCAGGCGCGCGCGGCCGGCGAGGGCGTCGATCCGCTCGGCTATTACATGGCGCCGTGGGGCTACGCCTATCTGCAGGTGCTGGGCCAGGCGGTCGAGGCGACCAAGAGCCTCGACGACGACAAGCTCGCCGATTACGTGCGCAGCAACACGTTCCAGACCGTGGTCGGGGACGTGAAGTTCGGCAAGGGCGGGGAATGGGCGCAGTCGCGCGTGCTGCAAGTGCAGTTCCAGCACATCAAGGGCAATGCGATCGATCAATTCCGGGACATCGCGACCCAGGTCGTGGTCGCGCCCGACCCGTACAAATCCGGCAGCGTGATCTATCCCTACGCGAAGGCGAAGGAATAATCGGGCCACGAACTCCGTCACCCTCTCCCGGTGCGGAAGAGGGTTTCCGAGCAAGCGGCGGGCTCACAGTCCCAAATAAAATTTCCTAATCAGATCGTTGTTGTTGAGCTCCTCGGCGGAGCGGCCCTCGAAGGCGATGCGGCCGTGGACGATGACGTAGCCGCGGTCGGCGATGCGGATCGCCTGGATGAAATTCTGCTCGGCCATCAGCACGGTGAGCCGATATTGCTCCTTGAGCTCCTTGATCTTGTCGATGGTGCGGCGCACCAGGATCGGCGCGAGCCCGACCGAGGGCTCGTCGATCAGCAGGATGCGCGGGGCGAGCATCAGCGCCCGCCCGAGCGCCAGCATCTGCTGTTCGCCGCCGCTGAGACTCCCGGCGAGCTGTTTTTTCCGCTCCGCGAGCCGCGGAAACGCCTCGAAGCAGAACGCGAAATTGTCGGCGATCTTCGCCCGCGCGGTAGCGCGGAACGCGCCCAGCAAGAGATTCTCCTCGACCGTGAGCTTGGGAAACAGGCGGCGGCCCTCGGGGACGAGCGCGATGCCGAGATTGACGATCGCCTCGGTGCTGCGCCCGACCAGATTGTGCTTCTTGCCGTCGATCTCCGCGAAAATGCTCCCCGCGCTCGGCCGTACCATGCCCATGATGCATTTCATCAGCGTGCTCTTGCCGTTGCCGTTGGTGCCGAGCAGGACCACGGTCTCGCCGGATTTCACGTCGAGCGACACGTCCTCGAGCGCGCGCACGGCGCCGTAGCCGGCATGAACGCCGCTGACCGTGATACTATTCCCCGACATAGGCCCGCACGACCTCCGGATCCTGGATCACCTCTTGCGGCGAGCCGTCGGCGATTTTCCGCCCCGACACCAGCACGATCAGCCGCTGCGAGAAATGCATCACCGCGCGCATGATGTGCTCGATCAGCACGATGGTGACGCCCCGCTCGTTGAGCTTCACCAGCAGCGCGAGAATGTCGTCGATTTCCGAATGCGACAGGCCGGCCATGGCTTCGTCGGCGATCAGGAGCTTGGGCTCGGCCGCCATGGTGCGGGCGAGCTCGAGCTTGCGCATCTCGACCTGGGTGAGATCGCGCGGCCATCTTCGCGACTTGGCCGAGAGCCCGACCAGCCCCAACAGCTCCGCGCAGCGCGCCTCGATCTCGGCGGCGGTCAGATGCGAGCCGCGTCTTGCGGCCACCGCGTAGAGCAGCGGAATGCGCAGATTGTCGGCAAGCGTCATGCTGAAGAACGGGCGCGGCAGCTGGAAGCTGCGCGCCATGCCCAGCCGCGTGCGCTCATGCGCCGAGTAGCCGTCGAGCTCGATGCCGTCGAACTTGACCGTGCCGGTCTCGTTGCGCAGCGTCCCGCACAGGCAGTTGACGAGCGTGCTCTTGCCGGATCCGTTGGGCCCGATCAGTCCCACCCGCTCGCCGGACGAGACGGAAAGACCGATGCCTTCGAGCGCGACGAACCCGCCGAACCGTTTGCCGAGATCCTCGACTTCGAGCAGTGGGGCGCTCATCGATCGCTCCTCGCGCGCAATCGCGTCTCGACGAGCCCGACGATGCCGTTCGGCGCGATGATCACGAAGGCGACCAGCACCACTCCGACAATGAGCAGATTGACGGCCGAGGAGATGGTCACGGTCGCGACCTGCTGGACGGTGCCGAGCAGCAGCGCGCCGATCACCGGGCCGATCCAGGTCGTGGTGCCGCCGACCAGCGGCATGGCGATGCTGTTCACCGCATAGGCGAGATTGAAGCCGGAAGCCGGATCGAGATAGCCGACGTAATAGGGCAGCGGCGCGCCCGCCATGCCCATGAACGCGCCGCTCAGCGTGGTGGCAACGAGCTTCAATCGCAGCGTGGGCACGCCGGAGGCTTCCGCCGCCAGCTCGTCGTCGCGGATGCTGGCGAAGCCGTAGCCGAGCCAGGAGCGCTCGATCATGCGCGCGGCGAATACGGCGATGATCGCCAGCGCCAGCATGACCAGGAACAGATATTGGATATAGCTGCCGACCAACGGCACCATGGCCGGGCGCACCACATAGGCGCCGCGCGAGCCGCCGACGTAGTCCCAATTGGTGATCAGCGTCTGCACCACGACCGCGAGCGCCAGCGTGGCGATCGAGAAGAAGGCGCCGCGCAGCCGCAACGTGAGATAGCCCATGCCCAGACCGACGACGCCGGACACGGTGCCGCCGAGCAGGATCAGCACCGGGATCGGCATCGGCCAAAACTTGTGGATCGCGACCGAGGTGTAGGCGCCGAGCGCGAAGAACGCCGCGGTGCCGAAATTCACGTAGCCGCAATAGCCGCCCAGGATATTCCACGCGGTCGCCAGCACCAGATATTCCAGCACCACGTAGCCGGCGAAGAACAGATAATCGTTGTGGAGATAGCGCGCGCCGAAGAACACGACGGCGCCGATCGCGACCGTGACGAGGAGAAAGATCCAGGAACGCACGTTATCGCCCCAGAATCCCGGCCGGCCGCAACGCCAGCGTCAGCAGCAAGATGCCGAAAGCGACGGCGGGCGCCCACGACGGGCCGTAGAACGTCGCGGTGATGCTTTCGACGACGCCGAGCAGCATCGCGGCCAGCACGGTTCCTGGCAGGCTGCCCATGCCGCCCAGCACGCAGATCGCGAACACGCGGCCGATGTATTCGCGGCCGACCGAGGGCTCGACCGGCTGGATCACGATCAGGAACGCGCCGGCGATCGCCGCGGTGCCGATCGAGATGCCGAAGGCGACGCGCTTGATCCGCACCGGGTCCGCAGCCATCAGCCGCAGCGCCAGTTGGTCCTGCGAGACCGCCATGATGGCGCGACCGATGAAGGTGCGGGTGAGATAGAGCTGCAGGCACGCCATCATCAGCAGCGAGACGGCGCACGGGATCAGCATGCGAAGCGGCAGGTCGATGAAGGAGAACCGCAGCGTCGGCCCGATGTAGCTCGCTTCGACGTAGCGATAATCGACCCCGAACACCAGGACGAGGCCGACCTCGGTGATGAACAGCAGGCCGAAAAAGAACGCCAGCCCGCGCAGGGATTCCTGCCCGCGCCGCTCGAACGAGGCGTAATAGACCTGATAGACCGCGCCGCCCAGCACGTAGAACGCCGGCAGCATGATCAGGCTCACGAAGATCGGATCGATGCCGAAATTGGTGTTGACGATATAGGCGATGTACGAGCCCAGGATGATGAACGCCGGGTGCGCGATATTGACGATGTCGAGGATGCCGAACGCGATGGAGAT
>DASWCW010000149.1:0-2452 GCA_036395835.1 Xanthobacteraceae bacterium | reverse complement strand
CTATCCGATGAACTTCGCACCTTCCTCCGCGATGGCACGCCTCCTGCCAGACGGCACGGCCGAGGTGATGAGTGCGGCGAGCGACATGGGTCCGGGGACCTGGACCTCGATGACGCAGGTGGCCGCCGAGACGCTCGGGCTTTCCATCGAGCGCGTGAAGTTCACTCTCGGCGACACGCGCCTGCCGAAAGCGCCTGTGCATGGCGGGTCCATGACGATGGCGAGCGTAGGCAGCGCCGTGCAGGCCGCCTGTCGCAAGGCGCGCGAGGACGCGCTTGCGCGGGGCGGCGCGAATGATCTTTCGGAAGCCATGCGCCGCCTCGGCCAACCCGTCGAGGCGTTGGTGGACTCAAAACCGGACGATGCAGGTCAACGCTTCTCCATGCACGCCTTCGGGGCCGTATTCGTGGAAGTCGCCGTCGATCCGGACCTCGGTGAAACGCGTGTGCGGCGCATCGTTGGCACCTACGGGGCCGGCCGCATCGTCAACCCGAAGACCACGCGCAGCCAATGCATCGGCGGCATGATCGGCGGCATCGGCATGGCGTTGATGGAGCACTCGGTGGTCGACGCCCGCAATGGCCGCGTTCCCAATGCCAATTTCGCTGAATACGCGGTGCCGGTGCATGCCGATGCGCCCCCGCTCATGGATGTGACGTTCGTCGAGGAACACGATCCGCACGTGAATCCGCTCGGCGTGAAAGGCGTCGGCGAGATCGCCCTGGTCGGCGTCGCCCCTGCGATCGCCAACGCCATTTTTCACGCTACGGGCAGGCGCATCCGCGAGCTGCCGATCACGCCGGACAAGCTGCTGTGACCGCCCTCCGTGAATTGAAATCTCAGTTGGCGACCCTAACCCGTCGAGCGGCCCCTCCGCATGATCCCTTCACGGTGACCATCTCACCCACAATCCCATCGAGGTAACGCTATGTCCCGCTCCAATCGTTTTCCCGGCAAGGTCGCCTTCGTTACCGGCGCTGCCAGCGGCATCGGGCGCGCTACCGCCGTCGCGTTCGCCGCCGAAGGCGCTCGCGTCGCCATCGTCGACCGTACGGAGGATGCGCTGCGGCAGACCGCAGATGCGATCAAGGATGCGGGTGGGGAGGTGCTGGTCATCGCCTGCGACGTATCGATGCCGCAACGGGTCGAGGCGGCGATCGCGCGCACTGTCGAGACGTTCGGCCGACTCGACATCGCCTTCAACAACGCCGGTGTCGAAAACAAGCCGGCGCCGCTTGCCGAGATCGAACTCGACGAGTGGGACCGCATCCTCAACATCAACCTGCGCGGAACCTTTGTCTGCATGAAGCACGAGTTGGCGCAGATGCTGAAGCAGGGTGGAGGCGTCGTGATCAACACCTCGTCAGGTGCAGGCATCCGCGGCGTCCCAGGGGGCAGCGCCTATGTCGCTTCCAAGCACGCCATCATCGGTCTCACCAAGTCTGCCGCGCTGGATTACGCAAAGTCGAATATTCGGGTGAACGCAGTCCTCCCTGGCAATATCGAGACCCCGATGATGGACCGCTTCACCGGAGGCGACATCCAGAAGGCGATCGACTTGGAGCCGGTCGGGCGACTGGGCAAGCCGGAGGAGATTGCGGAGGCCGTGCTATGGATGAGTTCCGACCTTGGCGCGTTCGTCACCGGTGCATCGATCTCGGTTGACGGCGGCTGGTCGCTCTAATCGCGATAGCCGGCTTGGCTTTGCAATCCCGGTGCGAGCTATGTTGTCGCAGGCTCGTCGTGCTGGCCGACCTGCACGGCGATCTCGCCGCAAAGGAGGCCGAGCGGATCGTTACCGAGGCGGCACTGCAGCAGCCGTTGGCCGCCTCGGCCGGGCCGAGGAGGTCGCGGGCCGCGGTACTCTCGTTACCCAGCCCAGCAGCGAGCTTCGTGATCGGCGTCGGTTTGCCGGTCGATGGTAGCTTCACCGCACACGGAAGGACAGGATGAGAATGGAGATCACGCGCGCCGGATCGAAGCCATCAGGCAAAGGACCCGCGGACTGGTTCACTGGCACCGTCCGCATCGACCCACTCTTCTCCGCGCGGGCGCCGGCCCGCGTTGGCGGTGCGGTTGTCACCTTCGAACCCGGCGCTAGGACTGCCTGGCACACGCATCCGCTCGGCCAGACATTGATCGTCACCTCAGGGGTCGGCTGGGTGCAGCGGGAGGGCGGTCCAATCGAAGAGATCCGCCCTGGGGATGTCGTCTGGTTTCCTCCCGGCGAGAAGCATTGGCACGGAGCCACGCCGACCACGGCGATGACACACATCGCCGTTCAAGAAGCTCTCGACGGCAAGGCCGTGGAGTGGCTGGAGCACGTCACCGATGTACAGTATGGCGCCGGAACGGGCGCGTCGTCGCGCAACTCTCGGCAACAGTAATTCACGCCAGAAGCCCAGAAATATGAGGCTTACGAATGCTGAATTCATTCCTGAGAGCTTTCGTC
>DASWCW010000148.1:0-6696 GCA_036395835.1 Xanthobacteraceae bacterium | reverse complement strand
CGGCGTCAGTACCCGTTCGACCTCGGCGACGAGCGCCTGCGCGTGGCGCCGCTCGCCAGCGACGCAGATGACGAAGTCATCGGCGTAGCGGACGAGTCGGTAGGTCGCCTCGCCTCGGAGCCGCCGCCGGTGGCGTTGCGTTCCGCCGCCCATCGCCTGCCAGGCGCGCGCGAAGTGCTCGTCGAGCGCAGACAGAGCGATGTTTGCGAGCAGCGGCGAGAGGACTGCTCCCACGCAATTGGCAACTTGGCGATCCGTCGCCGCTCGGCGTGGGGATCGAGTGACGGATGGTGACATTGTCCTGCTCGCCGCCGATGAGGACTTCGCGCACGACGAGGCGCAGGACGCGCTGCTGCTCGTGCACGGTCAGCTGGTCGAGGCCGTCGGCGAGGCGGGCGAGGAAGCCTTCGAGCGTCTCGGCGAGCTTGAGGTAGGTCTCGGCGTCGTGCAGTTCGGCTTCGAGGGCGCAGAGCTGCGCGGTGAGCGTGGTCTCGCGCTTGCGCAGCTTGGGCATCCGCTCGCGCAGCTCCTCGAGCGCGATCAGCTGCTCCTGGTAGGCCTCGATCAGGCGCGCGGTGCCGGCGCGCACGCGCGCGAGCTCGCGTTCGAGTCCCTCGCGGCGGCGGGCGGCGGGGTGTTGGCTGCGGACGGCTTCGAGTCGGCGCTTGATCTCGGCTCGCACGAGCTCGGGCTGTTCGAGCAGGTGCCTGACCTCTGCCCAGACGAGGTCGTCGAGCTCGTCTGCGCGGATCGGGCGCGATTGACAGACGCGGCCGCCGACGTGGCGGTAGTTGTCGGAGCCGATGCAGCGGTAGTAGTAGATCCGGCGGCTGCTGGTGCGCGTCGAGGTGCGGTAGCAGGCATAGCCGCACTCGCGGCAGACGAGGATCCCTTGCAGCAGCGTCGGCTGCTTGGTGTTGCGCGCGGCGAAGCGTTTGTTCTCCTGCAGCCGCGCCTGCGCGAGCTCGAAGGTCTGCTCGCTGATGAGCGCCGGCACCGGCACGAGCGTCCAGTTCTCGGGCGGCTGGTCGCGTCGTGTCTCTCGCCGGCCGTGGCGCTCGCCGCGGGCGCGCGCCGGGCGCGTCGGCTTGGCACGCTGGCCGCTGGTCTGTGTCTTGCCGAACGCGGCCTGCCCGCGGTAGGCGGGGTTGCGCAGCATCCCCCACACCGTCGAGCGGTCCCAGACGGCCTTGCCGGTCCGGGTCGGGACACCGCGCGCCGACAGCGCCCGCGCGATCTCGGCGATCGACTCGTCCCCCTCGCTGTAGCGGCGGAAGACCTCCCGCACGACCTCCGCCTCGGCCGGATCGACCTGGAAGTAGCCGTCAGCGTCGTCTGTCTTGCGCAGGTAGCGGTAGCCGAAGGGTGCGCAAACGAGCACCGCCTGCGAGCCCTGACGCGCGCGGTAGAGCTTCCCGCGCCGGGTGCGCTCCCGGATCTGCGCCCGCTCGTATTCAGCGATCATCCCCTGGAACTGGCGCAACAGCTCGTCCTCGGGCGAGCCGGAGCGCTCGCCTTCGCGGAGAAAGACGACCTCGACGCCGGCGCGGTCGAGCTCCTCCAAGAGCAGCACCTGGTAGGCGTAGCGGCGCGCGAGGCGGTCGGGGCAGTGGCAGAGCAGGACCTCAAAGCAGCCCTCGGCGGCGCGGTCGCGCAGGCGCTCGAGCGCCGGCCGCAGCAGCATCGCGCCGGAGAAGCCCTCGTCCAGGAACACCAGCTGCTCGGGAACGACCAGGCCGCGAGCCTGCGCGAGCTCATGCAGCCCGGCGACCTGGCTCTCGATCGTGCCCCCTTCGCGCTGACGCTCCGAGGACACCCGCGCGTAGATCGCCGCCACTCTCAGCGGCTGCCGTTCGATCTGCGACATCGCTCCCATGCTCGCCTCCTTGCTCATCGTGGGTCACACGGCGCCGCTCGGGCACCACGACCGCGTATGCCTGCGCCAGCCGGGCGCCGGCGAGCCTGTCGCCGACGAACTCGATCTCAGCGCGCCTTGCCACCGTGCCGCTCGTGAGCGTGATCGAGATACGAGCGCACCGCCTCCGCCGTCGTCGCGCTCAGCGTCTGCTTGTGCGAGCGCGCGTGCCGGCGCAAGCCGGCGATCAACGACAGTGGCAGTCGGACCGTGAACACCCCGGTGCGCTCCGGCACGACGACGCCCTCGGGCCGCTCCAGCGCCGCGTTCACGTAGCGACGCGCCTGACGCTCGGACAGCCCATGCTCGACTTGAAGCGCGCGCACCGCGTCCGCTGGCGAGCGCCTGCCAAGCAGCGCAACCGCGCGGTTGACGCGCACGGCGTACTCGTCTGCATGCGCTCGCCGAAGCGCCATCAGCCCCTTGAGTACTACACATCACGGCCGACTCCTTTTCGCCGGGCGACGGATCGACCGCTCGAACTCGAAATTCGCTATTGCGTGGGAGCAGTCAGGATCCCGCCCTGCGGGGTGCCGGTCCGCGTCTCCTCGAAGTCGCCCCGCTCGTTCATGATCCCGGCCTTGAGAAACGCCTTCACCAGCCGCAGCACGCGCCGATCTCCGACCCGCGCTCGCACCCGCCCGGTCAGGGCGGTGTGGTCGAGCGAGTCGAAGCACGCCTCGATGTCCGCCTCGACGATCCACTCGTAGGAGCGGCTCGTCAGCTGGTGGATCTCGGCGATCGCGTCCTGGGCTCGGCGCCTCGGTCGGAAGCCATACGCGCAGGGCTGGAAGTCGGCCTCGAAGATCGGCTCCAGCACCAGCTTGAGGGCGGCCTGCACCACCCGGTCGCGCAGCGTCGGGATCCCGAGCCGGCGCGTCTTGCCGCCGCGCTTGGGGATCCGCCGCTCCTTGACCGGTACCGGCCGGAAGCTCCCGGCGCGAAGCTGCTCACGCAGCTCCTCCAGGAACCGCTCGACGCCCAGCACCCGCTCGACATGGGCGGCCGTCTGCCCGTCCACGCCAGCCGAGCGCGACCCTCGATTCCCCCGCACCCTGCCCCAGGCCACCAGCAGCGTCGCCCGGTCACAGACGAGGTTGTGGAGGTCCGAAAACCTCCGCGATTGATCGTCGCATGCCCACCTGTGCAGCTTCCGCTGGATCCCGAGTACCCACTCCGCCGCCTCATCCGGCGTCGGCCACGGCGCGCCACTATTCAACGACGACCTCCTCGCCTTCCAGACGGGCGCCGCAAGCCCGCTGTCTCCCTTCGCCATGCACCGGGCTTTCCCCGGCTCGGACTACTACGGAGACTCCGCCCCCGCCCGGCAGCACGAGCAGACACTGTGCTCTGCCTGCCCCGAAGGGCGAGGCGACCACCGGACGGGTTCCCACGTTCACTGTCGCTCGGTCGGCGAGGGTGGTGCCCAGCTTTTCCCCTGCGGGCATGACGCGCCGGTAGCGCAGTCGTCCGACGCGCTCCCCCGCCCGAGGGCGAGGGACGGGTTCCCGATGGGAGAGCGGGTTCCCGCGCACCGCCTACCGACCCACATCCACCGGGTTCGAGTCGGCTGCTGGCTGAAGGGGATTCGACCACTGGTTCACTCGCGTTACACCGTCCCGCCTCGCTTGCCGCGCCCGCGCGATCCGGTAGTGCTCGCACGCCGCGTACGTCGTCAGGGCTGCTCCCGCCCTCGCCCGCAGCTCCGGGCTCAGGCTGCCCTCAGCTTCACCAGACGGCTGCGACCGCCCAGCGTCGGGGCCTCACACCCCGCCCGATCCAACAGCGCCTCGTGGCGCACCTCCCAGCCTCGCAATGCTTCCCCCGCGATCTCCAGCTCGTAGGTCTTACGACCCAGCGCCCGCTCCAGCTCGCGGATCTTCCGACGCAGCTCCCGCTCGCTGCTCCGCTCCTCCTTGCCCGCCAGCGCTTCGCGGCCGCCCTCGAGCAGCTTGTCGCGCCAGGAGTAGAAGAGCGTGTCCGAGATCTCGTGCTCGCGGCAAACCTCCTTGACCGAGCGGTCGCCGCGCAACCCGGCCAGCACGATCTCGATCTTCTGCTGCGCCGTCCAGCTGCGGTACTTCCTCTGCTCGCTCAACCCAGTCTCCTTGTCGGTCGAGCGGCCCATCCTGAGCCGGCCGCCGGACAGTCCCTCCGGCGCTACGCGCCTCCGGGACTGCCCGGCACTCCAACCCAGCTACCTGTCAACGCGGGACCGGGGAGCGGGGCGATGAGCTGCAGGTGCTGCGGCGCCAGGTCGGGCGGCCGCGGCTGCGGTCTGCCGATCGTGTGTTGCTGGCCGCGCTTGGCCAACTGTTGCCGCGGAGGCGGCGGTCGTTCTTGGTCCAGCCGGCGACCCTGCTGCGCTGGCATCGCGAGCTCGTCCGTCACCGCTGGACCTATCCGAGCCGGCGCCCGGGCCGGCCGCCGCTCGCCTCGCAGATGCGAGAGCTGATTCTGCGTCTGGCGGCGGAGAACCCAAGCTGGGGATACAAGCGCATCCAGGGCGAGCTGGTCGCGCTGGGGATGCCGCTGTCTGCGAGCAGTGTTTGGAACGTTCTCCACCGGCACGGGATCGAGCCCGCGCCGAGACGCGCGAGCGTCAGCTGGCGGGAGTTCCTGCGCCAGCAGGCGGCCGCAATCCTCGAGTGTGACTTCTTCACTGTCGAGACGCTTTGGTTGCGCCGCTTCTACGTGCTCTTCTTCATCGAGCTGTCACGGCGTCGCGTCTATCTCGCCGGCATCACCGCCACTCCCGACGGCGCCTGGGTCGAGCAGCAGGCGCGCAACCTGACGATGACCCTCGCCGAGAAGGGGCAAAGCCACCGGATCCTGATCCGCGACCGCGACAGCAAATTCACGGCCGCCTTCGACGAGGTCTTCCGTTCGGAGGGACTCAGGCTGATCAAGGCGCCAATCGCTGCGCCACGGGCGAAAGCGCACGCCGAGCGCTGGGTCGGCAGCACCCGACGCGAATGTCTCGACCGAATCCTGATCGTCTCCCGCAGGCAGCTCGAGACGGTTCTGCGCGAGTACGTCGCCTACTACAACACGCACCGGCCACACCGCTCGCTCGACCGGCACCCGCCGCTCCTCAAGACGCGCCCCGTCCCGCCGCCCGACTTGGAGTGGCGTGTCCGTCGGCGCGACCGACTCGGCGGTCTGCTTCACGAGTACGAACTCGCCGCGTAGCGACCCATTGCGATCTTTGAACCGGCAGCCCGTCCGTCCGCGGCAGCGCGTGCCTGAAACCACTGCGCGCAGTAGCCGGACGTTGCTCGGTCGATCTACCCGGCGCGCGAAACAAACCCCCGAAAGCCGACCCTCAAGACCGACGCCGGTCAGAGTAGGGCCGGTACCTGCGAGGGCTTGAGCGCTCGGCGCCGAGAGGTTCGTCCCCCGCGCCGGCCGCTCCGCTGTGTCGCGAGTCTGACGTTGTATCCGTCACCGTGGCGCACGACATCGGGGAGTGCTGCTCGTATCGTCTGGCGTAGGGGATCGGCGCGAGGAACCCTTGTTTGGCTATGCGGCACCGGATGGGGCTACCCCTGCGCCGGCCCCCGTTTGAATGGCTGCCTACGCGGCAAGACCGGCGCCCGTGGAGGGTCTGGACGCCCGGGCTCTGCTCGTACTCCTCGAGATCTACGAGGCGGCTCTGGCGGAACTCCGGGCGATGGACGATCCGGCTGGGTCGGAGCTGATGCGACGACTCGAGCGCCACCGAGCTGAAGCCGTCGCTGCGCTCGCGCGACTTTGGTTCCCGGAGGACTAGGCGGTGGTTGGCACTAGCCTTCCCGCAGCTCCACCTTCGGAAATGCGCGCTACGGTGCGCCGCTGGCGGGGCGGCGCGATGGTGGCCGCAACCTGAGCGCGCCCCGCCGCTCCTCTCTAGACTCGATGCAGGCTGGCGCCCCAGCACCCTTCTTTATGACGTCGCAGGGGAGCGCACAAGCCAGGTTCCAACGCGCGATCAAGCGCGGCCACGTCCTGCACGCGGAGACAGCGGCGGCCTCGGCTCGCTGGTCGACATGTCGGGAACTGCGACTACCGCCGCCCACGATCGCGCCCTAACCTCCGGTTATGGCTGAGGAGGGGAAGACTCGGTCGATCGCGATCGCTGGCATCGTCGCAACGGTCTTTGTGGGCACAGCGGGCGCGATCGGGAGCTGGTTGATCGCTCGCGACGATCGCGCGAACCAACGCTCGTTGGCGCACCAGGCTCGGGTCTACGATCACCGTGTAGAGACGTACCTCGCGGCACTCCGACTCATCGAGCGACAGCGGCTCCAGATCTCCGACGTATTACGAGGCGGAAGCCCCCAGGTGCACCGTCGCCCCGCGCGTTTTGTGATGTCCGACTAGCGCGATGGCTACATGTACGCGCAGATCGTTGCAATTCGGCTCTCCGCAGGCGATCAACGGTTATACGCCGAATCGCGTTCGAGGCCCAGGGATGGGCGATCGACCTCAACTATCAGTCGTTTCACGGCGCGGATACCTCGCGGGCCGAGGATGATCTGAGGAGCGCCGAGGGCGAATTCTTCGATGCCGCGAAGGATTTCCAGCTCGTAGGGTGCGCAAATTCGATCGCCCGTCCGAATCTGCGCGATTTGCAGCGAGATCGAGTTTGCGAACCCTACGCCTTAGTGCTCCCGGTCGTTAATACGCGCGCGATTGGTTGAAGGGACCGCCGGCTCGGCGTCGAAGAGGGCGCCATGGCGAAGAGTCCGTTCGAGATCGAGTTGAGCGAGGAGGAGGCGCGGGGGCTTCGCTCGCGGGCT
>DASWCW010000147.1:0-2269 GCA_036395835.1 Xanthobacteraceae bacterium | reverse complement strand
CAGCGCTGGCGCGAGACGGTGGTCGAGGCGCTCCGCGCGCTTTCCGAGGATGCGGTCGTGGTCTCGCACTATGTCGCCATCAACGTCGCGGTCGCGACCGCCCTTGAAGACCAACGGGTCACCTGCTTTCGACCGGACTATTGCTCCTGCACGGTTCTCGACGTCGTGGATGGCAGGCTGGTCCTGATCGAGCTCGGCGCGCAGGGCGCAACTCGCGTGCTCTAGGCCCGAAACATGCGAGGTGCCCTGCGGATTTACAAAGTCATGCGGACGGCCTGCAGTATGCACAGGCGAATCGGCGCGCTTCTGATCGCCGCCGCCGTGATCGCCACCCCGCTCGAGGTTTCCAGTGCGCCGGTTGCCGAGCGCCCGCCGTTTCCGCGCCCACGTCCGGCCGAGGCGCCTTCTCGGACCCCAGCGCACGAGCCGGCGGAGAAGCCGGAACCCGTGATCGATCAGGCATGCCTCGATCGGCTCGGCGCTGCCGGAATCGACTTCGAATCGATCACGCTTCCCGCGGGCACGAAAGTAGGCTGCGCGGTCGACACGCCCGTACGTCTCAAGGCGATCAAATTGGCGCCCCGGTGGCGAACATCGATCCGCCTACCGGACGAGCCGACGCTGGCCTGCCGCTTCGGCGAACGCTTCGGCCATTGGCTGCGCGATCTCGTCGCCCCGCTCGTCGCCGGCGAGCTCGCCGTCGAGCTCAAATCGGTGCGAACCGGTCCGGGTTATGAATGCCGTAACCGAAACCGCGCCGAGGCCGGCAAGATCAGCGCGCACGCATCGGGACTGGCGGCCGATGTCGCAAGCTTCGAGCTGGCCAACGGCAGAACGCTTGCGGTGAAGCCGGACGGCGACGAGCGTATGCGGGATACCTTCTCCGCCATCCGCATCGCCGCATGCGGCTGGTTCACCACGGTGCTGGGGCCGGGATCGGACGCGGCGCATACGGATCATATGCACGTCGACATCATTCAGCACGGCTCGAGCGAGCGCTACCGCATCTGTCAGTGAGACCATCGCGGCGGATCAATTCCGCATCCGGGACGTTGCCGCCATGCGGTGATCGCGCCTTGGGGCGGGGCGTGAATGGGCGTGCGTCCGGTGCCGGCGATGGCAAGCTCAGCAATTCGAATGTTGGCCGCGGTCGTGCTCATCCAGAGCGCAGCGTCGGCGCAGGCTCAACAAAACCCCACGGAGCTCGCCCTGCCGGCGGCATTTTCGTCCATTCAGGACCTGCACGAGCGATCGGTCGCGCTGTTTCGGGAAGCCGGCAAGGTCAGCCGGGCCATCTCCGGCCATGGCCGTCCGCGCACGTCTTAGAAGTCCGCGTCCCGCAGCAGTTTCCCTCACCGGGCGATATTTACACGTCCGCGCACGTCCGCTATAATACCCGGCATCAACTAGGGTACGGGCTAGGGCCCGGGCGCGGACGGAGGGGATCATGGCAAAGCGCGGACCTGGACGGCTCTCACCATTGAAGCTGCGGCAGCTGGCGAAGCAGGAAGGACTGCACGCCGACGGCGGCAACCTCTACCTACAAGTCACCCGCGGCAAGCACGGGTTGCGGCAGTCCTGGATCTTCATGTTCGGCCTCAACGGCCGACAGCGGTCCATGGGCGGCGGGAGCCTGCACACGGTCTCACTCGCCCAGGCCAGGGAGTGGGCGCGCGAGCAGCGCCTGCTCCGGCTGCAGGGCGTCGACCCGATCGAACACCGCAAGGTGTTACGGCAAGCCGTCGCACGCGAAGCCACCAAGGCAAAGACGTTCGATGAGGTCAGTGCCGCATATCTAAACGAGCACCAGGCCAAATGGCGTAGCGCCGAGTCCGGACGCGAGTGGCTGTCATCGATGAAGCGCTACGTCACACCGGTGTTCGGCAAGACCGCCGTGAAGGACGTCGACCTCGCGCTGGTCATCGCGGCGCTGGAGCCAATCTGGAACCAGAAGCCGGTGACCGCCGGTCGGGTGCGCAGCCGCGTCGAGGCCGTGCTCGACTTTGCGGCGGTCTCCGGTCTACGCGACGAGAACAACCCTGCGCGCTGGTCCATGCTCTCCAAGCGCTTCGCGCGGCGGTCGCAACTGGCACCGGTCGTGCACCATCCGGCGATGAAATACGCCGAGGTTCCAGCATTCCTCACGCAGCTGCGGGATCGCACCGAGGCGGCGTCAGCAGCGATCCAGTTCGTCATCCTGACGTGCAGCCGTCGCGGCGAAGTGCTGGGCGCGCGCTGGGATGAGATCGACTTCGAAGGTCGTGTGTGG
>DASWCW010000146.1:0-15288 GCA_036395835.1 Xanthobacteraceae bacterium | reverse complement strand
GGGTTCAAGGCCCTGCAATCAAAGGCAGCCGACGCATCGCCGGCGCACGCGATAAGAGCGACGTGACACTTCAGTGTCAAGCAAACAAACAAATATTGGAATGTTTCCAGCCAACGGATATTAGGATTGTTCTAATTCAATACTTGCAGGGTCGTCTGTTTGGAATTCATCCAAACTGGTGAATTCAAGCAGCAGCCAGACCTTTGACCCTGCGAGCAGCGGAGGTTGCAGATTTTCGTTAAGTCGAAACGGCCCGAACGAAATCGTTGGCGTGAAAACGCGACTCACGGCTCAGCGAGCCGCAGCACCGCGTTCTCGCGCAGCACTGCTTCGGCTTCTGCCGTAGGCCGGCCCGTCCCGTCGGCGAGCGCGAGGCCGGGCAGCAGCCGCAGCGGCGCCCGGCTCGAGCTCACGGCGCGCAGCAGCACGCGGATCGCGGCCGCCTCGGGACGGGGATGGACGGGCAACACCGCGATCGCCCCGAAGCGGCGGGCGAGCGCGTCGAGCGCATCGGCCAGGCCGTCCGCCCGCCAGATCAGCGTGAGCACCCCGTTCGGCTTGAGCAGGCGCGAGGCAACGCCCACCCAGCCGGACCATTGCTCCTGCGAAGCGGCGTGGGCGAGACGGCGTCCGGCTTGCGGCGAAGCGCTTTGCCGCAGCACATCGTTGAACGGCGGATTCATCAACACGCGGTCGGCGCAGGCGGCCGAAATCCCGGCGGCAGCGAACTCGCGGCCCGGAGCGTCGACGTCGAGCACGACGGCTCGGGCGCGATCGGAGAGATCGTTGCGCGCGATATTCTCGCGCGCCAAGGTCACGAGCGCCGGGTCGATCTCGACGAGCGTCACGTCGAGGCCGGGTACGCGCAATGCCAGCGCCAGACCCGCGGCACCGACGCCCGCGAACAGATCCACCGCGCGCTCGCCGGATCTCGCCTGGGTGGCGGCGGCAAGCAGGATCGCATCGTGGCCGACGCGATGCCCGTGGCGCGGCTGCCGCAGCACGAGCCGGCCGCCGAGCACGGCGTCCTGCGTGGTCTTGGCGAGGCGTTCATCGTGCATCGGGACGCAGCTCATGGCCGAAGCCCGCCCGCTCCAGCAGGCTGCGCGCGGCGCGGGCATGCTCCTCGGCGACCACGATGCGGCGCGGCAGGACGCCGAGCGAGCCTTCGAGCACGCTCATGTTCTGGTCGAACACATGATGGGGAATTCCGGCGCTCTGCAGCAGGGCGCCGATGGCCGAAACCAGTACTGCGTCATTGGTGTGAACCAGCTCGCGCACGCTCGCCTCCCGGCGGTTGGGCCCAAAGCAGTCGCGCCGCCGAGCCGCCCTGGATTCAGCGCCGGCCGACCCCGCCCTTGCGGCTTGGGCACGGCGTTTCTATTCTCCCGCCGGCCGCTTGTCCAAACATGCCGGGAAGGCGGAGCCCGGCTTTTCTGGCGTTCTCGATGAACCGATCGCACAGCCACCCGGAGAATCCTTTGGCCGTCGTCATCCCGTTCGAAAGCCAGCCGGCCTCGATCGACCCGCTGACCGATCTGGTGAACGCCGATATGGATCGGGTCAACGCCACGATCCTGTCGCGCACCGGATCCGAGGTGACGATGATTCCGGAAATCGCCAATCACCTGATCGGCTCCGGCGGCAAACGCTTGCGGCCGATGCTCACGGTGGCGATGGCGCAGCTGGTCGGCTATCGCGGCGACGGCCACGTCAAGCTCGCGGCGTCGGTCGAGTTCATGCATACCGCGACCCTGCTCCACGACGACGTCGTCGACGAGAGCGAGATGCGGCGGGGGAGGCTCGCGGCGCGAATGCTGTGGGGCAACGAAGCAAGCGTGCTGGTCGGCGACTTCCTGCTCGGGCAGGCCTTCAAGATGATGGTCGAGGTCGGCTCGCTGCGCGCGCTCGAGATCCTCTCGTGCGCGGCCGCAGTGATCGCCGAGGGCGAGGTGATGCAGCTCGCGGCCGCCAAGAACACCGCCACCACCGAGGACGAATATCTCGCCGTGATCCGCGCCAAGACCGCGGAACTGTTCGGTGCGGCCTGCGAGGTCGGTCCCGTGCTCGACTCCCGGCCGCGGCCCGAGCAGGCGGCCTGTCGCTCGTTCGGCATGAACCTCGGCGTCGCCTTCCAGCTTGTCGACGACGCGCTCGACTACGGCGGCAAATCCGCCAAGCTCGGCAAGAACGTCGGCGACGATTTCCGCGAGGGCAAGATCACGCTGCCGGTCGTGCTGTCGTTCCGCCGCGGCTCCGAGCACGAGCGCGGGTTCTGGCGGCGCACGCTCGAACAGGGCGAGTTCGAGGACCGGGACCTCGAGACCGCGCTCGGACTGATGGTCAAGCACCGGGCGCTCGAGGACACCATCAAGCGCGCGCAGCATTACGGCGCCATCGCCAAGGATGCGCTGGCGCTGTTCCCGGATTCGCCGATGAAGGCCGCGCTCAGCGAGACCGTGGAGTTCTGCATCCGGCGAACCCAGTGACATTCGCTTCGATCCATCGCCGGGGACAATGTCACATCCGTGCCTTTGCCGCCCTGGCGCGCGTCACGGAGCCGAGCTTGATCCTTTTCCGCGGCGGCAACTGGAGTGACATCGACGTGATCGCGCCGATGCGCGACTTGCTCGAAGCTTTGAACGAAACGGATATCAAACAAAGCATACTGGTCGTGGACCGAGAACGCGTGCGGCGAAGACGCTTGCCAATTCGAAGCTAGACTAAATGTCGGATTCCCAGTGTTGGCGAGCCGATGCTTTGCCGGATCAGCTCAGCATCGTCGCGCAGATCCACCAGCGCGGATGCGACGCGCGCAAGCGCCGTGCGGCGCCGCGCGCAGCGTCCGGGCTGGGAAAGACCGCAAAGCACGTCGCGCCGGAGCCCGACATCCGCGCGAGATCGCATTCGGGCAGTGCTCGCAATTCGGCCAGCACCGCGGCGACGACCGGGGCAAGCGATATCGCGGCTTGCTCCAGATCGTTGTCGCGCAGCCGCAGCAGCGCAACGAGCTCGTCGCGGTCGCGCGGGATCGCGGCCGGATCCAATGCCGGCCGAGCCCGCATATCGTCCCGCGTCCGCTCTTTTGCCCGCGAGCGGAACGCGCCGAACACATCCTTGGTCGCGAGCGCGACCGCGGGGTTGACCAGCACGGCTGCAAGCTTCGGCAGATCGAGCGGATCGGATAGTTGCTCGCCGATGCCGCGGACGAGCCGCGCGCGGCTCTTGAGGCAGACCGGCACGTCGGCTCCGGTGGCGCAGGCTGCATCCATCAGCCGCTCCTCGTCGGAGGCGAGCGCATTGGCACGGGCGATCAGCCGCAGCGCCGCGGCGGCATCGCTCGAGCCGCCGCCCAGGCCGGCCGACACCGGCAACCGCTTCGATAGCTCGAATCGGCCGAGCGCGAGCCCCTCGATGCGATGATCGAGCGCGCGCGCGGCGGTGAGCACCAGATTGTCGGAAGGCGCGTCGAGCGCCGCCGCAAACGGCCCGCGCACCTCGAGCCCGAGCATCTTGCCGGGACCCAGGCGAAGCCGATCCCCGATGCGGGCGAATGCAACGAGGCTTTCGAGCTCGTGATAGCCGTCGCCGCGCCTGCCGCGAATCTCCAGCGTGAGATTGATTTTCGCCGGCGCGGACTCGACGAGCGCCGCGCCAGCAGCCGACCGCAGGGCCACGGCGTGGCGGTCAGCCGCCGTTGCCCGCCTTCCTCTTGGCGGCCTCCGCGGCCGAGGAGGTTTCATCCAGGAGACCGGCCTTGAGCTTCTCCTCGATCTTCTTGAGGTCCTCGGGCTCGGGTTTGAGATCGCGGGCATGCGACCACTGGAACTGCGCCTCGAGCGTGCGGCCGACCTTCCAATAGGCGTCGCCGAGATGATCGTTGATGGTGGGATCTTCCGGCTTGAGCTCGACGGCACGCTCGAGATTCTTCACCGCCTCGTCGTGCTTGGAGATCCGGTAAAACGCCCAGCCCAGCGAATCGACGATGTAGCCGTCATCCGGCCGCTGCTCGACCGCACGCTTGATCATGTGCATGCCCTCGTCGAGATGGATGCCCTGGTCGATCCACGAATAGCCCAGATAGTTGAGCACGTGCGGCTGATCCGGGTAGAGCTCGAGCGCCTTCTTGAGATCCGCCTCGGCCCGGTCCCACTGCTTGGAACGCTCGTAGCAGATGCCGCGGAAATAGAAGACCAGCCAGTTCTGCTTGTCCGGCTTGGAGAGCAGATCGATTCCCTTGCTGTAGACGTCCGCACAGGCCTTGAACTGCTTGCGCCCGCGCAGCAGGTTGCCGAGCGCCATGGTGGCTTCGAGATCGTGGGGCCGAGCGGCAACGAGCTTGTCGAGATGGCTCTTGGCTTCCTCGGTGCGGTCGAGTGCGTCGAGATCGACCGCGAGCTGAATCTCGGCGTTGCGCCGCAGGGAGGAATCCTCCGGGACACGCTGGTAGGCCTTGATGGCGAGCTGCGGCTTCTTGAGGTTCTCGTAGAGATCGGCGAGCGAGAGCAGCGCGAGCGGCTGCTCGGGCGCGAGATAGATCGCCAGCTGCAGATACACCAGCGCCAGATCCTCGCCGCCCTGGCGGCCGAGCGAAGCGCCGAGCCCATAGAGCACTTCGGCGGCGCCGGCCTGCGGGCTCTGCACCAGCGGCGGCAGCTTGTTCCCCTTGTTGATGTCGCGGACCGCGTCCACCACCAGCGGATGGCGCGGCAAAACCTTGTCGAAATCCTGGAATATCTTCAGCGCCTCGTCCCGGGAAGCACCGCGCGAGGCCCAATTGCCGTAGGCCTGCACCGCGCGCAACGCATTGCTGTCGAGCTTGTAGGCGCGCTCCAGGCGCTTGCCCGCTTCCTTCCTGTTGTTGGCGGCGAGGTCCAGGATCATGCCGGCGTGCAGATCCTTGAAGATGGCGTACCAGTCGGGCCCGGCGAGGCGATCGATGCTCTCGATCGCAGGCTTGACCTCGTTGGAGCCGTAGAAAGTCCAGGCCGAAAGCAGGGTCGCCGTCAAATCCGCGATCGGCCCGCGCACCGATTGCGCGAGATGCTGGCGCGCGACGGGATACTGCTTCTGCTTGATGGCGCGCACTCCGAGCACCAGCCGCGCGATGCGATGGCCGTGGTCGACCTGCACGATGCGATCCGCGAGCTTCACTGCCTCGTCCATCTCGCCGTCGGAGAGCAGCGACAGAAAGGCGCGCTCCAGCAATTCCGGATTCTTCGGATCGTATTTCAGCGCGGCGCGATAATAAGCGGCGGCGGCCGCGGAATCCCGTTCCGCCCCCGCCTCGCGCGCGGCGAGATAATTGCCCGCCGGCGAAATGCGCGACAGCTCCGAGGGCGTCGGCACCTGGGCGCTGATCGTGATCGGCAATGCCGTGGCGGCGGCGGCAAGCGTCACGCAAGCCGCGCGTCGAACCAGCTTCGAAAGAGTCACGGGTTGACGTTCTCCATGGGACGGGCGGTCCGCAGAAGCGCCGCCCCTCTGTCCGGGCGCAGAATGAACTTTTTGTGCGCCGCCCGCAAGAAGCGACCCGGCACGGCAGCCGGTCAAGCCTTTAGAATTCGAGCGCGGCAAAACTGCGGCGCACCGTCACATGTTGGGATAATTCGGTCCACCGCCGCCTTCCGGCGTCACCCAGGTGATATTGCGGTTCGGATCCTTGATGTCGCAGGTTTTGCAGTGGACGCAGTTCTGGGCATTGATCACGAAGCGCACGTCGGAGCCCTCGCCCACCCATTCGTAGACGCCGGCCGGGCAATAGCGTGCTGAAAGGCCGCCGTAGACGTCGTGCTCGGAGGCCTTTTGCAGGGCCATGTCGCCGACGATGAGGTGCACCGGCTGATTCTCCTCGTGGTTGGTGTTCGAGAGGAACACCGAGGAGAGCCGGTCGAACGTGATCTTGCCGTCGGGCTTGGGATAGGCGATCGGCCTGCATTGCGCGGCGGGCTTGAGCGTCGCGTCGTCCGGCTTGCCGTGCGAGAGCGTGCCGAACAGCGAGAATCCCAGGGTATTGGTCCACATGTCGAGCCCGCCGAGCGCGACGCCCATCGCCGTGCCGAGCTTCGACCATAGCGGCTTGACATTGCGCACCGGCCACAAATCCCGCCCGATGTCGGAGGAGCGCCAGGCCGCCTCGTAGCCGGAGAGTTCGTCGTGGGAGCGACCGGCGCCGATCGCCTGGGCAATATGCTCGGCCGCGAGCATCCCGGACAGCATGGCGTTGTGGCTGCCTTTGATGCGGGGCACGTTCATGAATCCGGCCGCGCAACCGATCAGCGCCCCGCCCGGAAAGATGAGCTTGGGAACCGATTGCCAGCCGCCCTCCGTGAGCGCTCGCGCCCCATAGGCGAGCCGCTTGCCGCGCTCGAAGGTGTCGCGCACCAGCGGATGCGTCTTGAACCGCTGGAACTCCTCGAACGGCGCGAGCCACGGATTGGCATAATTGAGATGCACGACGAAGCCGACCGAGACCAGGTTCTTGTCGAAATGATAGAGGAAGGAGCCGCCGCCGGTGCGGTTGTCGAGCGGCCAGCCGAAGGTGTGCTGGACGAGACCGGGCTTGTGCTTGTCGGGCGCGACCTCCCACAGCTCCTTGAGGCCCAGTCCGAATTTTGGCGGATTGCGATCGCGCTCGAGGCCGAACCGCGCGATCAGGAGTTTCGAGAGATTGCCGCGCGCGCCCTCGGCGAACAGCGTGTACTTGCCGCGCAGCTCCATGCCCCGGCTGAAGCCGTCCTTCGGCTTGCCGTCCTTGCCGGCCCCCATGTCGCCGGTCGCGACGCCTGCGACCTCGCCGTTGGCGCCAAACAACACCTCGGCGGCTGCGAAGCCCGGGTAGATCTCGACCCCGGCCGCTTCCGCCTTGCCGGCGAGCCACCGGCACACGTTGCCGAGCGAGACCACGAAATTGCCGTGGTTCGACATCAGCGGGGGCAGTGGGAACGCCGGCAGCCGCACGGCGCCGGCGGGGCCGAGCCAATAGAACCGATCCTCGGTGACCTCCTGCTTGACCGGACTGTCCTCCTCGCGCCAGCCCGGCAGCAGACGGTCGAGCCCGATCGGGTCGATCACCGCCCCGGAGAGAATGTGGGCGCCGACCTCCGAACCCTTCTCGACGACGACGACGGCGAGATCCTGATTGAGCTGCTTGAGACGGATGGCGGCGGCGAGACCCGCGGGGCCCGCGCCGACGATCACCACGTCGAATTCCATCGCCTCGCGGGCGGGCAACTCGTTCGCCGCCATGATTTCCTCCCTGGCAACATGATGGCGCCGACAGCAATGCGGTTTTTCCACGTTTGCGCACAGGCGGCAATGGCGGGCATTCCAGGCGAGCGCCGATGGATGCTAAGCGTGATGGCATGAAATCGCCGATTCCGAGCGCCGCCGACGAGCTGCTCGCCTTCTACGTCGAATCCGGCGCCGACGCCGCGCTCGGCGAGGTCCCGGTCGATCGGTTCGCCGATGGCGCGCCGGATGCAAGCGCGCCGCCGACTGTCGGCGAGCGCATCGGGCGCGGCACGGCCGATGCTGGATCGGCGTTCGGAATCGAGAGCGATCGCCCTCCCCGGCGCCTGCCGTCGAAGGGGGCGGCCGGCACGGCGGATCGCCTGGCCCCCCCGCCAGCCCCGCCCGAGGTCGCGGTGATGGCGGCGCGCGACGCGGCCAGGAGCGCAACGAGCCTCGAGGCGCTCCGCGCGATCCTGCAGGGCTTCGAGGGTTGCGCGCTCAAAATGACCGCCAAGCAGCTCGTCTTCGCCGACGGCAACCCGCAGGGCCGGGTCATGTTCGTCGGCGAGGCGCCGGGGCGCGAGGAGGACCTCGAGGGCCTGCCCTTCGTCGGCCGCTCCGGCAAGTTGCTCGACTTGATGATGGCGGCGATCGGGCTCGACCGCGGCTCAGCCTATATCGCCAACATCATCCCGTGGCGACCGCCGGGAAACCGCACGCCCACCCCGCAGGAATCCGCGATCTGCCTGCCCTTCATCCTGCGGCAGATCGAGCTCGCCGATCCCGAGGTCCTCGTCTGTCTCGGCGGGCCCGCCGCCCAGGCCTTGCTCGGCGTCAAGGAAGGCATCTTGCGAACGCGCGGACGCTTCCTCCCGTATCAGACCGGCAGCCGCGAGATCCGCGCCATCGCCACGCTGCATCCCGCCTATCTGCTGCGCCAGCCGCTGCAGAAGCGGCTCGTCTGGCGGGACTTTCTGGCGATCAAGCGCGCGCTCGAAGGCGGGTGATCGGTAGGGCGGAGGAACCCATCCTGACGACCGATCGTTGATTGAACGACCGTAGCCCGGATGGAGCGAAGCGTCATCCGGGACTTGCGCTTCCGCATTGTGCTTCGCTCCATGCGGGCTGCGAGCACCCCGAACGACCATGATCCGCAAGCTCAAGTCCGGCCAGTACCGGCTGTATTCGCGCAAGAAGGACCCGCGCACCGGCAAACGCCGCAATCTCGGCACGTTTCCGAGCCGGCAGGCCGCCGAGAAACACGAGCGCGCGGTGCAATTCTTCAAGCGCCGCGGCTAGGAGCGGCGGCGCAAATTCGGCCGGGGCGTTGCAGCCGAATGTGCCGGCACTGTGTTTGCGCCGCGAGCCCAATCATTCACGCATCCAGATCGTCATATTTGGGCTTTTTCGAACCAGTGATGCGCATATGGCTCGTCGTTGAACGGCTCGACTTCGACATATCCGCGCTTGCGATACAACGCCTGCGCTTCTGTGAGGGTCCGATTGGTCTCGAGCCTCAGGGTGCTCAGGCCAAATTCCCGTGCAACAATTTCCAAGGTTTCGAGCATGCGCCGACCGACGCCGAGTCCACGCGCATCGGCACAGACCCACATGCGCTTTATTTCGCCGATATTTCGATCTTTCACTTTGAGCGCGCCGCAACCGATCGGCTGACCGCCGAGGCGGGAGATGACGAAGACGCCAGACGGAGGTGTCAGTTCATCGGGATTCGCGGAGATGCTCTTTGCCGGGTCGAATCCGGTTTTGAAGCGGCCGGCGAGCTCGCGAAAATATTCTTCGAGACACCAACGCGCATCGAGGCTGTCCGGCGCTTCTGCCTTTATTTGAACGGCAGACGCGCGCATCAGTCGCTCGATCTCCGCCATCGCCGCGATCAAGCGATCCCGCTGCGCCGCGCTGAGCGGAGCCAAAACGGATTTTGCGAACGCGTCGGAACGACGATCAAGTTCTGTTAGTTCGCGCCGCCCTTTGCGGGTCAACGTCACCCGACGAACCCGGCCGTCGCTCGCCGTAGGTCGTGCTTGCACCAGCCCCTGACGCTCGAGGGAGCGCAACAGGCGACTGACATAACCGGAATCGAGCTCCAATCTCCCGCGTAAATTCCGTACCTCCGCGCCGTCGCGACCGATTTCATACAACAGCCGCGCTTCGCCAAGGGGACGGTCGCGGTCGAGAAAATGGTCCTTGAGCGCGCCGATCCGCTGACTGACCGTGCGATTGAAGCTGCGCACTTGGCGCACTTGGGCTGCATCCATTCTTCTGACTTTAGTCAGATAATCGGCCGGCGGGCAAGCCTTTGGCTTCGCCTGCGCTAGATCACGCGCTTCTCGCGCAGCGCCGCGATTTCATCCTTGCCGTAGCCGAGCTCGGCCAAAATCTCGTCAGTGTGCTCGCCCAGCGTCGGCGCGCGATGGCGGATCGAGCCCGGCGTGTCCGAGAGAAACACCGGTGCCTTCGCGATCGGCGCGGGTTTTTGCATGCCGGGGAATTCGGTGGGCTGAAAGAATCCCATCGCATTCACCTGCGGGTCGTCGAGCGTCTGCTGCGGCTTGAGCACCGGGCCCGCCGGAATCTTGGCCTTGCCGAGAATCTCCAGTACCTCCGCGGTCGTGCGCTCGGCGCACCAGCGGCCCATGCGCTCGCTGATGATTGCGCCGTTGTTGCCGCGCGAGATGTCGTCCTTGAAGCGCGGATCGGCGAGCCATTCGGGCTCGCCCATCAGATCGGCCCAGCGCCGGTAGAGCGGCTTGCCGATCACCTGGCACAGCACCCAGCCGTCGCGGGTGCGGAAGAGATCGACCGGACCGGCGGTCTGGCCGCGATTGCCGGTCGGCACCCGGTCCGGCTTGATCACCGCCTGCTCGATCAGGAGCGCATTGCTCAGCGTCACCGCGGTCGCGAGCAGCGCGCCCTCGACGATTTGGCCCTTTCCGGTCGCCTGGCGCGCCATCAGCGCCACCATGGTGCCGAAGGCGCAATGCAGCGCGGTCGAGAAATCGACCCAGGGCACTTGCGCGCGATAGGGCTGATGCGCTTCCCCGGTCATATAGACCGCGCCGGACATGACCTGGCCGACGCCGTCGAATCCGACGCGATCGGAATAGGGGCCGCCGCGGCCGTACGCCGTCGCCGTGGTCAGGATGATATCGGGCTTGATGGATCGGAGCGTCTCGTAGTCGAGCCGCATCGCGGCGAGCGTCTGCGGCGGCAGGTTCGCCACCACGACATCCGCGGTCTTCACCAGCTTTCTCACGATCTCCTGTCCCTCGGGCCGCATCGGGTCGAGCGTCATGCCGCGCTTGTTGCGGTTCATCTGCAGGAACAAGGCGCCTTCGCCGGTCGCGGCGACCGGCGCCTGGAACCGATCCTCGCTGCCCTCGCGCTTCTCGATGCGGATCACCTCGGCGCCGTGCTCGGCCATGAGCGCCGCGCAATAGGGCCCGGCGATATAGCGGCCGAAGTCGAGCACCCGTATGCCATCGAGCACGCCAGCCATCCCCTTGCTCCTTTTTGTCCATTCGCGCCCGCCGATGCCGCGGCCGACCGATCAAATAGCACGATAGCCGGACATGGGCCGGATGTGAAAATTGGCCGCGCTGGCGCGACCGAGGTGTAGAATCCCCCGAATCTCGCATCGAGCCTGGAGTCTCCCATGTCGCCGCGCACCGTGTTCCTCGCCCGGTTGATCGGGCCGTTCGCCATCCTGCTCTCCTTGTCGGAGCTCGTGCACAAGCAGCAGACGGTCGAGACCGCGGCCGCGCTGGTGCGCGACCGGCCGCTGCTGCTCATGATCGCCATGATGGGCCTGCTCGCGGGACTTGCCATGGTGCTCGCGCATAACGTCTGGTCCGGCGGCGCGCTGCCTGTCGTCATCACGCTGTTCGGATGGATTTTGCTGATCCGCGGCGCGGTCATGCTGTTCCTTTCGCCGGAAGCGGTCGCCGGCATGCTCGAGTTCTTTCGTTTCGAGCAGCTGCTCTATTTCTATGCCGGAGTGACGCTCCTGCTCGGACTCTATCTCGCCTATGCGGGATTCAGAGCAACGCCGCCGGCGAAATGAGCCGTCGCCGGCCTTTGCCTGAAAGGCCGATCAGGCATATTGTTGGTTGGTGCTGGAGCAAGCTGGGGAGGAAACCATGCGCAAGCTCGTCGTAACGATTGCGATCCTATCCGGGCTATCAATCGGCGCATCGCTGATGCCGGCGGAGGCCGGTACGTTGGGGCAGGGATTGGGCCGAGCTGCGGACGCGATCGATCCGATCCAAAGCGCCGGCTGCTATCGGTTGGGCGAGACCGGCTATCACTGGTACCGGTTCTGCGCCGGCCCGCGCTGGCTCTACCCGCATCGTCGCTATTGCCGCGCCGGCCAGTGTGTCTATCGCTGAGAGCCGCAGCTCTACGCCGGATCAACTGAAGGATGGCGGGGCCCTGTGCGAGGGAACGAACGCACAGGGCGCGAATTCTTCATGCCTGAGCACTCTGTTGCGAGGCGATCTCGCTTGCACGCCGGGAGAGACAGATGCGATTCATCGCGGGATTCATTGCGGCCCTGATCATCCTTGCTCTGGCCGGGCTCATCTACATGTACAGCGGCGGCTACAACGTCGCCGCCTCGGTGCCGGATCCCAAATTCGTGGAATGGATGCTGGCCACCACCATGGAGCGCTCGGTAGCCAAGCATGCGCAGGGCACCAACGCGCCGGCCCAGCTCACCGACGCGCAGGCGCGCGAGGGCGCACGCGTCTATAACGAGACCTGCGTCTATTGCCACGGCGCACCCGGCAAGGATCCGGTCGACATCGGCAAGGGCCTCAATCCGGAGCCGCCGTTCCTTCCCGACACGATCGCGCGCTGGAACGCGGCCGAAGTGTTCTGGATCATCAAGAACGGCATCAAGATGACCGGGATGCCTGCCTTCGGGCCGACCCACAAGGACGACGAGATCTGGAAGCTCGTCGCCTTCGTGCAGAAGCTGCCGAAAATGAAGCCCGAGGAGTACGAACAGATGACGCAAGCTCCGCAGGCACCGGCCGCTCCGGCCGCTCCGCCCGCGGCGGAACCGCCCAAGCAATAGTTCGGCGGACGATCCGGCTGCCTCACGCGGACGCCGGCGCCCGGCCTGTCTTCCCGTGGGCCGAACGCGTGGTAAGCTCCCGGCCAGAATGGCGACGGTCCGGGATCTGTCGTCGCGTCCGGGAGGAACAGACATGAAACCGATGTCGATCGGCTGGCGGGCGGCTGCGGCCGCGCTCCTCGCATTGGGACTTGCACGCGGCGCAAACGCCGAGACCATCACGGTGACCCATTGGGGCGCCGCCTTCTACGGCGCGCCCTACGCGGTCGCGATGAGCAAAGGCTTCTTCAAGCAGCGCGGCGTCGACATCACCGGGGTCTTGACCTCGACCGGCGGCGGAACCTCGGTGCGCAACACGCTCGCCGGCGACCTGCCCTATGGCGAGGTCGCGCTCCCGGCGGCCATCGAGGCGATCCGGGCGGGCCAGCCGCTGAAAATCGTGTGCGCGGGCGCCGAGAGCGTGGCCGATATCCTGTGGATCGCCAGGCCGGATTCGCCGCTGAACTCCATCAAGGACATCGTCGGCAAGAAGATCGGCTACACCTCGCCGGGCTCGGTCACCAACATGCTGATCCTGATGGCCATGAAGGCGCAGGGCATCGACCCCGGCACGGTGACGCTGGTGCCCGCCGGCGGCATCGGCGCCAATCTCACCGCGGTCCTGAGCGGCGCGATCGACGCCGGAATGACCGGCGAGCCGGTCTGGTCGCAGGAGAAATCCAAGGTCAAGCCGGTGTTCTGGACCAAGGACGTGCTGCCGGCCGACATGACGCAGACGGTCGGCATCGTCACCGAGGAGCTTGCCAAGGCCGGGCCCGACAAGATCCGGGCGATCCTCGAGGGGCGCCGCGAAGGCGTGAAATACATCGAGGCGCATCCCGACGAGGCGGCCGATATCGTCGCCAAGACCTACAACATCGACCTGGCGCTCACCCGCGAGGTGTTCAGGCATTTTCTCGAGATCAAATACTGGAGCGAGGGCGCGCTGAAATACGCCGCGATGGACCGCATGGCCGAAGGCCTGAAGATCGTCGGCAAGCTCAAGGAGCCGATCGATTGGCAGAAGGTCAGCGACGTGAGCTTCCTGCCGCAGGATCTGCAGGCCAGGACCCAGTGAAGGCCGGGCGGCCGGCATGCCGGACGAGCGCGCGCGGCTGAGCGGCGTCAGCAAGGTCTTCGATACGCGTGAGGGTCCGGTCCATGCGCTCGGGCCGCTCGACCTCGATCTCGCCGCCGGCGAGTTCGTCACCATCGTGGGGCCGTCCGGGTGCGGCAAGACCACGCTGCTCGAGACGCTCGCCGGCCTGACCGTCCCGAGCGCCGGCACCGTCACATTCGAGGGCAACGTCGTGGGCGATCGGGTCCCGGCCGGGATCGGCGTCGTATTCCAGGAGGATGCGAGCTTTCCGTGGCTCAACGTATGGGACAACATCGCCTTCGGCCTGCGCCGCGCGGGCATCGCGACCGATGAGATTCGCGCGCGCGTCGCTTACGCCGTCGCCTTCATGGGGCTTCAGGCGTTTGCGCGCGCCTATCCGGCGCAGCTCTCCGGCGGAATGCGCCAGCGCGTGTGCATCGCGCGCACGCTCGTGCTGCAGCCGCGGCTCATTCTGCTCGACGAGCCGTTCGGCGCGCTCGATCAGCAGACCCGGTTGCTGATGGGCGACGAGCTGCTGCGGCTGTGGCGGGAGACGCACGCGACCGTGCTGCTGATCACCCACGCCATCGACGAAGCCGTGATGCTGGCGGACCGCGTCGGCGTCATGTCTGCGCGGCCGGGGCGCTTCATCGAGCTGATCGAGACCGCCTGGCCGGCCTCGCGCTCGTCCTCAATCGTCGCCGAGGAGACGTTCGGCAAGCTCACCGCCCATGTGTGGTCGAAGCTGCGCGGCGAATCGCTGCGCGCGCTCGGACGCACCGAGGGCGGACCCTCCGGAGCCTCGCCATGAGCAGGGTCGCGCGCGCGCAGCTTGCCGTCATTCTCGGCGGCGTGGCTTTGCTCGAGCTGCTCACCAGGGCCGGCGTGATCGGCAGGCTGACCATGATCCCGCCGAGCGAGATGGCGGCGCATCTGTGGACCATGCTCGTGGCCGGCGAGCTCAACGCGCCGATGACGCAGACCTTCGCCAATGTGGCGATCGCTTTCGCGCTGGCGGTATCGGTCGGATGTCTCGCCGGGGTCGCGATCCACCGGCTGCCGCGGCTGCGCCGCCTTGCCGATCCGCTGCTGGCCTCATATTACGCGGTGCCGTTCTTCGTGTTCTATCCGCTGCTGATCGCCATGCTCGGGCTCAATCGCTGGCCGCTGATCGCCATCGGCTTTGCCTTTGCGGTGGCCGCGATGGTGATCGCCATGCTCAATGGGCTCGACCGCATCCCACGCGTGCTGCGCAAGGTCGCGCGCGTGCATCGTCTCGGCCGTGCCGAGGAGATGTTCCTTGTCATCCTGCCGGCGGCGGCGCCGCATCTCCTCGCGGGGCTCAAGCTCGCGCTCGCCTATTCGTTCATCGGCGTGATCGCCGGGGAATTCATCCTGTCGGGCAGCGGGCTCGGCCACGCCATCGCCTATGCGTACGACAGCTTCGACAATCAGACCATGTACGCGCTGATGCTGTTCGTCGTCATCCTCGCGGTCGCGCTCAATTCCGCGCTCCACGTCTGGGAGCAGCGCCTGATCGCGCGGCGGAGGCGCACATGATGACGAATGAGGCTGGTCATTCCGGGGCGCGCGCGCCGGCCCGCGAATCGACGCGCCGCTACGGCGATGTGATCTTGCTGCTGCTAGTGCTGATTGCCGCATGGCAGGCGCTGTACGCGGCCGTCGGCGAGGTCGCGCTCACGTCGCCGCTCGCCACCGTGAGGAATGCCGGCGCACTGCTCAACTCGCCGGTGTTCTGGCGGCACCTCGAGGCCACCGCCGACGCCTTCGCGGTGTCGCTCGTCATCACCGCCATCGGCGG
>DASWCW010000145.1:0-24527 GCA_036395835.1 Xanthobacteraceae bacterium | reverse complement strand
GAGCTCTCGTACGATTACGTCGGCGACCTCTCCGAGACCGTCGCGCTATTGTGGCCGCGTCCGCCCGCCGGGCGCGGCACCGAGACCGCGCCGCCGCTCTGGGATGTGGTCGCAAGGCTCGGCACGCTGGGCAAGGTCGAACTGCCCGCGCAGCTCGCGCGCTGGCTCGACGCGCTCGATGAGACGGGTCGTTGGGCGCTGTTGAAGCTCGTCACCGGCGGGCTGCGCATCGGCGTCTCCGCCCGGCTCGCCAAGACGGCGGTCGCCGCGCTCGGGGACAAAGATCCCGACGAGATCGAACTGATCTGGCCCGGGCTCAGCCCGCCTTACGCCGAGCTTTTCGCCTGGGTCGAAGGTTCCGGCGAAAAACCGATCGGGCGCGATCCGGCGCCGTTTCGCCCGGTCATGCTCGCGCACGCGGTCGAGGAAGAGGATCTCGCGCCGCTCGATCCCAGGGCGTACATCGGCGAATGGAAATGGGACGGCATTCGCGTGCAGGCGGCGGCGGGACGCGGCGAAGACGGCGCGCGCGTTGCGCGGCTCTATTCGCGGACCGGCGAGGACATTTCCAGGAGCTTTCCCGATCTGATCGAAGCCCTGCAATTCGAGGGCGCGATCGACGGGGAATTGCTAATCGTGCGCGACGGCCGCGTCCAGTCGTTCAACATGCTGCAGCAGCGGCTCAACCGCAAAGTCGTGACGCCGAAACTCATGGCGGAGTTCCCGGCGCACTTGCGAGCCTACGATCTGCTGGTCGAGGGCGCGGAGGACCTGCGCGAGCGAACGTTTCTCCAGCGCCGCGCCCGGCTCGAAGCCCTGGTGAAACGGCTCGCCGAACCCCGGATCGATCTCTCGCCGCTCATCGGATTCTCCACGTGGCAGGAGCTGGCCGCCGCGCGGAAAAATCCGGCGGCGGCCGGGGCCGGCCCCGACGCCGAGGCCGTCGAAGGCGTGATGCTCAAGCAGTGCGAGGCCGCCTACGTGCCGGGCCGGCCGCGGGGGCTGTGGTGGAAATGGAAGCGCGGCCCGGCGCTGGTCGACGCGGTGCTGATGTACGCCCAGCGCGGCAGCGGCAAACGTTCCTCGTTCTATTCCGACTACACCTTCGGCGTTTGGCGCAGCGCCCCCGAGGGCGAGGAGCTGGTGCCGGTCGGCAAGGCGTATTTCGGCTTCAGCGACGAGGAGCTGCTGCAGATCGATCGCTTCGTGCGGCGCAACACCATTGACCGCTTCGGGCCGGTGCGCGAAGTCGTGCACGAGCCCGACAAGGGCCTCGTGCTGGAAATCGCGTTCGAGGGACTGCAGCGCTCGGCCCGACACAAGTCGGGGCTCGCCATGCGGTTTCCCCGCATCAATCGCCTGCGCTGGGACAAGCCGCCCGGCGAGGCCGATCGCCTCGAAACGCTGGAAAGAATGCTTGACTCGAAGACGGGAGCGACAACTCATGACCGCGCAGGATCCGGGGAAAGAGCGCCCGCCCGATAGGCCGCCCGCGACCGGACCGGGGCCGAGATCGACGGAGTCCGCCGTGACCAATCACGCCATCCGCTTCTTCGGCGGCCCGCCGCTGGCCGTGGTCGTGCGATTGATCCTGTTGTCGATTCTCGTCGGCGTGGTGCTCCACGCCAGCGGTCTCGATCCCTGGAACATCCTCGACAGCATCCGGCGATTTTTCCTGCACATCTGGAACATGGGTTTCGACGCCGTGCGCTGGGTGTGGCGCTACTTTCTGCTGGGCGCCATCATCGTGCTGCCGATCTGGCTGATCGTTCGCCTGGTCCGCGCGCCGACCGAGCGCCGGTGAGCCGCCGTTCGAGCGAACCGCACGCCGGAAGTTCAGTCATGGGTTCGGCCAAGGCGCGGCCGTGCAGGCCGCGGCCTCGGCGCCGACCGCGGCGCGGACATTCTCGTATCCTTCCCGCCGCAGCAATCGCGCGAGCTCATCCTTGACATCGCCGATCAGGCCGAGCCCGCGGAACACCAGCGCCGTATAGAGCTGGACCAGGGTGGCGCCGGCTTTGATCTTTGCCAAAGCCGCCGCCCCGGAATCGACGCCGCCGACCCCGATCAGCGGAAAGGCGCGATCGACCCGCATGAAGGTTTCGGCCAGCATGCGCGTGGAGAGCGCAAACAGCGGCCGGCCGGAGAGACCGCCCGCCTCGGACGCCGCATGGTCGCGCAAGGCTTTCGGCCGGCCGACGCTCGTGTTGGAGACGATGATGCCGTCCACGCGGCGCGCGCGCGCGACCGCGACCACGTCATCGAGATCGGCAAGCGCCAGATCGGGAGCGATCTTGAGCAGCACCGGCAGGCGCCGGCCGGCAGCGCTCCGCTCCCGCGCCTCCATCATCCTCGCCAGCAGCGCATCGAGTGCGGATTTTTGCTGCAGGTCGCGCAGGCCCGGTGTGTTCGGGGACGACACGTTGATGGTGCAATAGCTCGCGAGCCCGGCAAAAGCCTCGATGCCGGCGACATAATCGGCCGCGCGGTCCTGCGTGTCCTGGTTGGCCCCGAGATTGACCCCGACGATGCCGGCACCGCGGTCGGCGAGCCGTCGGCGCGCCGCATCGAAACCTTCGTTGTTGAAGCCGAGCCGATTGATCACGGCCTCGTCGGCTTCGAGCCGAAACAGCCGCGGGCGCGGATTGCCGGGCTGCGGCCGCGGCGTCACCGTGCCGACCTCGGCAAAACCGAAGCCCAGGCGCAGCAACGCGGTGAACACCCGGGCGTCCTTGTCGAGACCCGCCGCGACGCCCAGCGGATTGGGAAACTCCAGCCCGAACGCCTCTAGCGCCAGCGCCGGCGGATCGGAAGCCGGCCGCACCGGCGCCAACGGCAATGCGTGCATCACCAGCGCGTGGGCATCCTCGGGGTCGAGCGCCCGCAACAGCGGCCGCGCGAGGCGATCGAGCAATCCGATCACGCCTGAGGCTCCGGATGGGAGCGCGGACCCTACCGGTCCCGCATGGGACCTTCAAGTACGGGCCACTCATTTCGCGCCCGCGGCGGCTGCCGGCTGTGACAGGTCGACTGGCGCACTCTTCCACTCTTACGAAAAATCGCCGCCAGGACCATCTCGACGCCGCGAGATGCCCCGGGCGACTTCCTTCACCGCTGCACGCCGCAGGATGCGCCAACTATCTCGCCAACGCCGGATACGTTTCAGTTAATCGAAATCCGCTCTAACTCGACCCCGATGAGAAGCGCTCGCGATAGGCCTGCGGCGTCGCACCGAGCAGGCGCAGGAAGCTGCGGCGCATGGTTTCCTCGGAACCGAAGCCGCAACGCGCCGCGACGCGCTTCACCGGCAGGTCTTGCTCGAGCACTTGGCGAGCCGCCTCGACTCGGATCCGTTCGATGGCGCGCGCCGGCGTCATGCCGGTCGCCCGGCGATAATGGCGAACGAAGCTGCGCTCGCTCATCGAGGCAGCATCGGCGAGCGAGGGGACCGACAGATCGCCGCGAAGATTATCGGCGATCCAGGCATGGAGGCGCTCGAAGCGGGCATCGCCGTGCTGCAGGGCGAGCGTCACGCTGAATTGCGCTTGGCCGCCTGGACGTTTGAGGAAGACGACGAGTTGGCGGGCGACCGCTAATGCGACCCGCCGGCCGAGATCCGCCTCGACGAGCGCCAGCGCCAGATCGATCCCGGCCGTGATGCCAGCCGAGGTCCAGATATTGCCGTCCCGGACGAAGATGGGATCAGGTTCGAGATGCACTGCGGGAAATCGGCGGGCGAATTCGGCGCATCGCTGCCAATGCGTGACGGCCCGGCGGCCATCGAGGAGGCCGGCCGTCGCCAACAGGAAGGCGCCGCTGCAAACCGAGGCGATGCGCCGCGCCACCGCCGCGCGCGCGGTGATCCAGCGGATCAGTGCGGCATTGTCGCAAGCCGGATCGACACCGAAGCCGCCGGCGACGATCAGCGTGTCGAGGGGTACGCTGGATTCGGAAAGATCCTGCGCCGCAAGGCCAAGCCCGGCCGAGGCGGTCACGAGCGGCCGCTCGGCCACCGTGACCAGCGCGTAAGGACGGGGCTCACCCGCCGCGCGAGCGAGATCATTCGTACTGGCGAAGACCTGTAGCGGGCCGGCGACGTCGAGAAGCTGGACATCCTGGAAGGCCAGGATCTCGATCCGGCGAAGGCGGCTTGGCGCGAAACGAGGGTTCTTTGTCATTTGCGCCAGACCTTGCTCTCTTAGGATCGCGCCGTCAATCTGGAGGCTCTCATGACCTTTCACATCGGCATCCTCGTCTTTCCGAGCGTGCAGCAGCTCGACCTGACCGGCCCCTACGAGGTCTTCGCTTCGATCCCGGACGCGAAGGTGCACCTGATCTGGAAGGATCGCTCGGCGATCACCTCGGCGACTGGGCTCGTGCTCGCCCCGACCATGACCTTCGCCGAATGCCCGGCGCTCGATGTCCTGTGCGTGCCTGGAGGCGGAGGCATCAACGCGCTGCTTCAGGACGCCGAGGTGCTCGGCTTCCTGCGCGCCCAGGCTGCGCGCGCCCGCTATGTGAGTTCCGTTTGCACCGGCTCTCTCGTGCTCGGCGCCGCTGGCCTCCTGAAGGGTCGCCGCGCCACGACACACTGGGCCTCGCACGATTTTCTCGCGAAGTTCGGGGCGATCCCGACGCATGGCCGCGTGGTGCGCGACGGCAATCTGTTCACGGCCGGCGGCGTCACGGCGGGCATCGATTTCGGCCTCACGGTCGTGGCCGAGCTTCTTGGCGAGGCGCAGGCGCAGGCGGTCCAACTCGCGCACGAATATGCGCCCGAGCCGCCATTCCGGGCCGGAACGCCGGAGACGGCGCCGCCGGCGGTGCTCGACGCCGTGAAGGAGCGCCTGGCATCAACGCGGAAGGCGCGCGAAGCGATCATCGACGAGGTTGTCGCCTCCGGCCTCGCCAAGACGTCTTGAGGCTAATGATTACCAGCGCCGCCGAGTCGAGCGAGAATCGGCGTGCAAATCGGCGTGCCGTTTGAGCCTTCCGATGCTTTACCGCGGAATGGATCGAGCCCAGCTCGATAGTGCCTACAACAATCGCGCCGCGGTGCCGAATGCCGAGGCGATCATCGCCGGCTGGCACGCGCGCAGCGCGCGCGTGCGGCAGAGCCGGCGCGGCCATCTCGACCTCGAATACGGCGACACGCCGCGCCAGCATCTCGACCTGTTCCTCGCCGACAGCCAGCGCGCGCCGACGCTGATGTTCATCCACGGCGGCTACTGGCAGAGGAACGACAAGGAGGGGTTCGCCTTCCTCGCCGAGGGGCCGCTGGCGCACGGCATCAATGTCGCGGTCGTCGAATACACTTTGGCGCCCGACGCGCGCATGGACCAGATTGTCAACGAGATCCGCCATGCGGTCGCCTGGCTCGCCGAACATCTCGGCGACTACGGCGCCGATCCGGCCCGCATCTGCGTCGGCGGCCATTCCGCCGGCGGCCATCTGACCGCGAGCGCGGTGAGCCTCGGCGCGGTCAAGGGCGGGGTGGCGATCTCCGGCCTCTACGATCTCGAGCCGATCCGGCTCAACTACCTGAACGTCAAGCTCGGCCTCGGCGCCGCCGAGGCGCGCCGCAACAGCCCCATATTGCATTTACCGCCGATGGCCGGGCCGCTCGTCGTCGCCTACGGCACCGCCGAGTTGCCCGAGTTGTGCCGGCAATCGGTCGATTACGCGAAGGCCTGGGTCGAGCGCGGCCTGCCCGGCCACCTGCTGCCGGTCGACGGCGCCAACCATTTCACGATCCTGGAAAGCCTCGCCGATCCTGACGGCGCGCTGACGCAGGCGCTGGTGGAGATGGTGGAAACGTAAAACACATTGCTGGTCTGCGTTAGTTAGGTTGGCCATTGGATTCGAGATCGTGATTTCAAGACTGATCTCTGGATGCGCTGAACGCAACGCCGATAGATGCCGGAAAAGCACGAGGAATCGGACCACAAATCCCGCCGTCGACTGGCTGCGGGCTCACACCGATGTCAGTATTTGGGACTCGTCATGCGCCGGCGTAACCCGCGCACCCATGCGGCCTTTCCGCTTCCGGCAGCGTGCATGGATTGCGTGGTCAAGTCCGGCAAATGACGCAGGAAAGGGCCGTATTTGGTACCACTCCCCGCTGTTCCACGCTAAAAATATTGATAACGGCAAGGCGAACCGAAAGGGGAATGCGCCATGAACGACTATGACGAGTTTGCGGCCGCGATGCTGGCCGCGGCCCTGGTGGAGATCCAGAAGGCAGCGGTCGAGCTCGAGCCCGATCCGATCGAGGCCGCCGCGATGATGTATTTCGATTGCCTCGATGCGATCCGCGCCGAACGCATCAAGCGCGTCGCGCGCGCGAAGCGGTGAAATCCCCACCCGGCTCGGCGCTCCGCACCTCGCCACCCTCCCCTTCGGGGAGGGAGAAGCGCGCCGCGTCCGGGGGAAGCATTGTCACGCCGAGCGGGCGAGCGCGCCGTCGATCAGCGCCACGGTGTTGTCGAGCCCGTAGATGGCGACGAACGAGCCGAAGCGCGGGCCTTTCTCCTCGCCGAACAGCACTTGGTAGAGCAGATTGAACCATTCGAGCGACACGCCCGGCTTGCCGTCCTTGGTCTTGATCTTGCCGGTGCGGTCGAGGAACGGCTCGCGGCGCCCGACCTCGTAGACGACCTCCTGGATCTGCTCCGGGCTCGCATCCGCCGGAAGCTGCGAGAGCGCATCGCGCAGATCGAGCAGCGCCTTGCGCTCGACTTCGGTCGGTGCGCGGAACTTTTTTGCCGGCAGCACGAAATCGCGGAAATAGTGGATCGCGTAGGTCACGAGCGCATCAAGCTTGGGGTGGCTGTGCGGCGTCACCCCGACCCAGTAGCGGCCGATGAAACCCCACAGCGTCGCCGGATCCTCGGCATTCGAGGCGGACACGAGCTTCAACAGCATCGAGAACGCAATCGGGATCTCGGGCGGCGGCGGATCGCCGGAATGGATGTGCCAGGCCGGATTGGACAGCCGCTGGCGCAGATCCTGACGCTGATAGGCGTCGAGCTGCTGGTGATATTCGTCGACGTGGCGCGGGATCACGTCGAAATACAGGCGCTTGGCCGCCTTCGGCTCGCGATACATGAACAGCGACAGGCTCTCGGGCCCGGCGTAGCGCAGCCATTCCTCGATGGTGAGGCCGTTGCCCTTGGATTTCGAGATTTTTTGGCCCTGCTCGTCGAGAAAGAGCTCGTAGGTGAAGCCTTCCGGCGGCGTTGCGCCCAGCGCCCGGCAGATCTCGCCGGAGAGCTTGACCGAGTCGATCAGGTCCTTGCCGGCCATCTCGTAATCGACGCCGAACGCAACCCAGCGCATGGCCCAGTCGGGCTTCCATTGCAGCTTGCAGCGCCCGCCGGTGACGGGCGTCATCACCGCCTCTTTGGTTTCGGGATCCTCGTACGTGATGGTGCCGCGCGCGGAATCATGGGCGAGCACCGGCACCTGCAGCACCACGCCGGTGCGAGGGCAGATGGGCAGGAACGGCGAATAGGTCTGCGCGCGCTCCTCGCGCAACGACGGCAGCATGATGGCCATCACCTCGTCGTAGCGTTCGAGCACGCGTAGCAGCGTCGCATCGAAGCGGCCGGACGCATAGCATTCCGTCGCCGAAAAAAATTCGTAGTCGAAGCCGAATTGATCGAGAAAAACGCGCAGGCGCGCATTGTTGTGCTCGCCGAAGCTCGGATGCGTGCCGAACGGATCGGGGATGCGGGTGAGCGGCTTGCCGAGGTGGGTTTCCAGCATGTCGCGGTTCGGCACGTTGTCCGGCACTTTGCGCAGACCGTCCATGTCGTCGGAGAAGGCGATCAGGCGGGCCTTCACGGCATCCCCGGTGAGCACCCGGAACGCGTGCCGGACCATGCTCGTGCGCGCCACTTCGCCGAACGTGCCGATGTGCGGCAGGCCGGAAGGGCCATAGCCGGTCTCGAACACGACCGTGTCCTTGGGATGCCGCTTAAGCCGGGCGACGATCTTCCGCGCTTCCTCGAACGGCCAGGCGGAGGAACGCTCGGCAACTTCCCGCAAACTCGGCGCTTGGGTTTCGGCTTGCGACATCGTTGCTCCAACGAGGGAACGGCCGGGTGACGGACAGAGAAGCACCTTGGCGCGCGTCTCCGTGGTTGGTCTTTTCCGTCGTTCGGGTGCGTTCGTGTTCGTTCTCAGAACGGGCTGATCGGGAAGTAACGCAGCCACAGGTCGGTGAAGCGGCCCTGCTCCCACAGCCGGAACAGCGCCCAGTTGAGCGCCAGGCGCAAGGTGTCGTTGCCGCGCTTCACCGCGATGCCGACCCCTTCGCCGAAATAGCGGCTTTCCGTGAACGGCCCGCCGACGAACTTGCAGCAGTTCGCCGAGTCCGTGCCGTTGAGCCAGAACGCCAACCCGATGCCGTCGCCGAACAACAGGTCGACCTCGCGCCGACGCAGCGCCTCGCGAGCCGCATCGGCATTGGGATAGGCGCGCGCCTCCGCCTCGGTGAAGAAGGTTTTGACATAGGCTTCGTGCGCCGTTCCGGAAACCACCGCGATCTTCTTGCCCTCGAGCCGCTCCGGCGCCACCGCGGCGGGCCCCGCGTCCCGCAGCGCGACGAAGCGCGCCGGCGAGCGGTAATACGGATCGGTGAAATCGATCCTTTGGCGCAGCGCCGGCGTCGGCGCCAGCGAGGCGATCAGGGCGTCGCCGCGGTTCTCGCCGAGCGCGGCAAGCAACGTGTCGAAGCGGCGCATCTGAATCGTGCAGGTCACTTTCAAGTCCTCGCAGATCAGCCGCGCCAGGTCGATGTTGAAGCCGGCCGGGTTGCCGTCGCTGCCGGCGAAATCGAACGGGGGGAAATCGACCTCGGTGAGAAACCGGATCGCCGAAATGTGCGACAGATCCGGCCGCTCCGGCCGCCGGCGCGGATCCCAGAACCCCGGAACGCCGGCGGCAATCTGCGGGCTGTCGGGCTTGAGCGCGAGCGGCTGGGCCCGCGTGCCCGCAGTTCCGAAGAGCGCGACGAGGAGCGCGCCAGCGCACAGGAACGCCGATGGACGACGGAGCAGCAAGAACACCGCCTCAATGCGATAAGAGCCCATCCGACAATCCCGCAGTCCGTTTCGGTCGTCCGTCGTCAGAGATAGCGCCGCAGATCGGCCGCGGCGTCTTCCGGCCGGCGCTTGAGATTGAACGGTGCGACGAATTTTCCGTTCTTGTCCATCAGATAAACGAGGGCGGTGTGATCCATCGTGTAGTCGCCGCCGTCGAGCGGCACTTTCTTCATGTAGACGCGGTAGGACTTGGCGACCTGGGCGATCGCGGCGGGATCGCCGGTCAGTCCTTTGAAACGCGGGTTGAAGCTCGACAGATATTCCTTGAGCGCGGCCGGCGTGTCGCGCTCGGGATCGACGGTGATGAACAACGCTCCGATCCGCGCCCCGTCGGAACCGAGCTTGTCCAGCACGTCGGAGAGTTCCATCAGCGTCGTCGGGCAGACGTCGGGACAATGGGTGAAGCCGAAAAACACCAGATAGGGCTCGCCCTTGAAATCCCGATCGGTCACGGCCTGGCCGTTCTGGTCGACGAGCTGGAACGGCCCGCCGATCGCGGCCGCGGAGGGCAGCATCGGCGTCGTCTCCGGCCTCACGACGAGGACCAGGATGGCGAACAAGGTGCCTAGTCCCGCGAGGAACGCGACAAGCACGAGAAGCAGGCGGCTCGTCCGTGCGCTCATCGTTCAGGCTCGATCGACATTTCTTCCCGAGCCTCACAAGCAGGCCGCAATTCCCGCCGCAATAGTCTCGAAGAACACCGCGCTGCCGTAATAGGCCCACAGCCCGAGCGCAGCCGCCAACAGCGCCCCGAACAATGCGCCCGCCGCGATCATCGGACGCGGAACGGGACCTAGGCGTAAGCGGGCTGTCTGCGGCATTTCCCGACCCAAAACCTTGCTGGGCCTGACATAGGCAAGATCGCGCCGGCCGACAACACCCACGGAGTCGCGGCCAGCCGGCGGAACCGAGCCCCCCGGACGTTGCCCCGGGAACGCGCGCCCGTTCGCAAGCGGCCGCGCTCCCGCTTGCACAACGCTGACCCACACTCCCTCATCCGCCCGAGGCGCTCGGCGCCGCGCGCCCCGCAGACGCGAATCCCGTGTTCATGCTGTCGACGATCGAGCTCGGGATCAGGATGGTGGTGCCGCGCTCCTTCGTCGTCTCGTAGATGATGTTCATGGCGCGGAGCTGCATGGCCCCCGGACTCTCCGCATAGGTCCGCGCCGCCTCGACGAACTTGCCGGCAATCTCGGCCTCGGCGGAGCCGAGGATCACGCGCGCCTGCTTCTCGCGCTCGGCCTGGGCCTGGCGCGACATGGCGTCCTGCAGCGCTTCCGGGATGGTCACGTCGCGGATCTCGACGGAATTGACCGAGACGCCCCAGTCCGCGGTCTTGCGCGCAATCTCGGCGCGCAGGAACTCGTCGGCCGCCTGGCGCTCGGAGAGCAGCGCGGCCAGCATCGAGGCGCCGATCATCTCGCGCAGCGAAGTCTGCGACACGCGGTCGACCGCCTCGCGGTAATTGGTGATGTTGAGCGCCGCCTTCTGGGCGTCGTGAACGTGCCAGAACACCACCGCCTCGACGTTGACCGGCACTGTGTCGCGCGTGAGCGCCTGCTCGGCGCTGAATGCGGTGGTCTGGATGCGCTGGTCGATGATCGCCGTGATGCTGTCGAGGATCGGAACGATCAAGAACAACCCGGGGCCCTTCACCCCGTGCAGCCTGCCGGCGCGCAGGATGACGAAGCGCTGCCATGCGTTCGCCATCTTGAGCGACGCAAAAACGAGAACCGCGAGCACGAAGAACGCCGCGGCCGCAATCGGCATGCGGGCCGCCAGCAGCACGAGGCCGATCAGCACGGCGACAAGGGTGAGGAACAGAGTGATGGGATTCATGGGCTCCCTCCTGATGGCTCAAACCGAGCGCGTGCTGCCCGTCGAGTGCGGGACAGTCCACGGGAGCACGAGCGAACGTCAGGTCGCGCGGCGAGAGTGGCCGAACTAGGGCCGCACCTGCTCGACATCGTCACGTCTCTCCGCCTACAGGCAGCGGACGAATGCGGACGCGGCTCTCTTCCAGAACAACCACGCTGCCCCCTTGCAACGCTTCTTCGATCGCCGGCAGATTCGTCAACAACAGTGAACTTGCCTTTCGGGCTTTCGGTCCGTTCCACGTCTGAACAGGATGACAGAGGGTTTCCGTTCGCCTCTCAGCGCGAGCAAAGCACCAAAATCCGTGTCAGCCGATATCAGAATGCGATCCTCGTCACCGGCTAGCGAAAAAATTGTGTCATCGTCCGCGGACTGCAATCCGTAATCGCGCACGTGCGCGGCATCGTGGCCATGCTGGCGCAGCCGTTCTGCCACATTTGGCGACAACGGATTTCCACCAGGAATTTCACGGAATGGCCAGTGGGAGCCCGCGCTCGCGTACGGCGTCGGCCGCATACCGTAGGGCTTCCTGGATGTCTTCGCGCTCGAGATCTGGATAGGCAGCCAGGATCTCGGCCTCGGCCATTCCGTCAGCCAACATTCCCACGACGGTCGCGACCGGAATGCGCAGTCCCCGTATGCAGGGAATGCCTCCCATCTGGCGCGGGTCTACTGTGATTCGCCTGAAATTCATGATTGGTCTCCAAAGCACGCCCTGAATGGGCTTGCGCGGGGGTATCAATGAACAATGCTCTGCATCCGCCCAGCGGGCCTCCTCGGATGATCCATTGTACGACGAAAACGCGACGGGGTGGCCAGAATCGCCGCATTGACCTATGAAGCGGCGGGGGGTAGCCCGCCCGATCGGGGGGCGCAGCTGAGGGGAACTTCGTTGCCGAGCGGAACGTCCAGAACGCCCAGGGCAGCGCATGTGCCGCACCCGCGCGCGCTGCACCGGCTTGCGCTGGGAATCGAGCGGATCGGCCTCATCCCGCTGCGATTCCCCGTGCTCGCCGCGATCCTGGTGCTCGTGCTCTCGATCGGCGCGGCGTTCGGGGTCGCGCGCATCAAGGTCGACGATTCGCTCAGCCAGCTGTTCCGCTCGGAAACGCCCGAGTTCAAGCAATACGAAGAAGTATCGCGGCGATTTCCCTCGAGCGAGTTCGATGTGCTGCTCGTCCTCGAGGGCAGGGATCTGCTCGAGCGCGACTCGCTCGAAAAGTTGCGCGATCTCGTCACCGATCTGCAATTGGTCGACGGGGTGCGGGGCCTGGTCTCGCTGTTCTCGGCGCGCCAGCCGCCGGAGAAGGGGCGACTGCCGGCCGCGCTGTTCCCCGAAGAGCTGCCGCACGGCGCCGAGTACGATGCGCTGATCGAGCGCGTGCGATCGAACGAGATCATCCGCGGCAGGCTGCTGTCCGAGGACGGCGAGCTGGCGCTCGTCGTGCTCGCGCTCGATCCCGGCATCGTCGGGGGCAATGAATTGCGGACCTTGATCGGCGAGATCCGCAAGACCATCGCCGAGGATCTCGCCGGCTCCAACCTCAAGGGCGAGCTCTCCGGCGTCCCGGTGATGCAGCTCGAGATCCGCAACGCGGTCGAGCGCGACCGGCTGGTCTACAATACGGTCGGGTTCGTCGCCGGTTGCGCGATCGCCATCCTGTTCTTCCGCCGGGTGTCGTTCATGATCATCGCGGCGGCTCCGCCGCTGCTCGCCATCCTGCTGGCGCTGGGCACGCTCGGCTGGCTCGACTACCGCCTGAACATGTTTCTCAACGTGATGACGCCGCTCATCATGGTGATCAGCTTCTCCGACAGCATGCAGCTCACGTACGGGACGCGCGCGCGCATGCTCGCCGGCGAGAGCCGCTTCGAAGCGGTGCGCAACACCATCCTGGTGATCGGGCCGGCTTGCGTGCTGACCCATGCCACCGCCGGTCTTTCCTTCATCGCGCTGCTGTTCGCGGATTCCGATCTGATCCGCACCTTCGGCGAGGCGGGCCTGATCGCGACCATCATCGCCCTCGTCGCGGTGCTCACGCTGGTGCCGGTGCTCGGGGTTCTGCTGCTGCGCAACGAGGCGAAATTCGTCGCCAGCGTCAAACGCTCGGATTTCGGCATGGAGCTGCTGCGCAGCTTCTGCGCCTGGATCGCCGCCCGGATGGTGAGCCGCCCAGGGCTCTACAGCCTGATCAGCCTGTCGATCGTCGCGGCCCTGGCGTACGTCTATGCCAACCTCGAGCCGCGGTACCGGCTCGCCGATCAGGTCCCGGACAAGCAGCGAGCCGTGGCGGCGAGCAGCCGGATCGACGCCAAGCTCACCGGCGCCAATCCGATCGACGTGCTGATCGAATTCCCCAAGGGCAAATCGCTCTACGATCCGGAAACGATCGCCACCATCGCGGCCGTGCATGCGACCGTGGAGAAGCAAGCCGGCGTCGGCAACGTGCTCTCGCTCGAAACGCTGCGGCGCTGGCTCGCGGAGAAGGCCGGCGTGTCGAACATAGCCGTGGTCAAGCAGTACGTCGACATCTTGCCCGCGCATCTCGTGCGGCGCTTCATTTCCGCCGAGCAGGATGCCGTCGTGGTTTCGGGCCGCGTCCCCGACGTCGACGTGAGCCGGTTGTTACCCGTGGTCGAGGCGCTCGACAAGGCGCTGGCAAAGGTGCGCGCCGAGCACCCGAGCTACAGCATCGCCGTGACCGGGCTCTCCGCGATCGCGGCGCGCAACAGCGCCAACATGATCGGGAAATTGAACCGGGGGCTGACCGTCGAGATCGTGTTCGTCGCGGCGTTCATCGGGCTCGCGTTCCGCTCGTTCGTGACCATGCTCGTGAGCATTCTGCCCGGGGTATTCCCGATTCTGGTTTCCGGGACGCTGCTGTGGGCATTGGGCCAGGGCCTGCAGTTCGCCAGCATCGTGGCACTCACGGTGTCGTTCGGCCTCGGCCTGAGCGCCACCATCCATTTCCTCAATCGATTGCGGCTCGAGGATCAGCCCGACGAAGATCCGGCGATCGGCATCGAACGCGCCACCGTGCTGGTCGGCCCGGCCTTGATCCTGACGTCCGTGGTGCTCGCCTGCGGGTTGGCCGTGACGGTCTTTTCCGACCTGCCGTCGCTGCGCCTGTTCGGCTGGCTCAGCGCCTTTGCGATGATCACCGCGCTGGTTGCCGACCTGCTGATTCTCAGGCCGACCGCCACGTTCCTGCTGCGCTTGAGCCGGCGGAGCAAGGCGCGATCGGCCCTGCCGAAAGCCGCGGAATGAACGTAACGGCTCAGCGGCGGGCGAGCGTGATCGAGACCGCGGTGACGTCGGCGCCGGTGGGTCGGATCACGACCGATTGGCGATTGCCCTGGGTCGAAAGGCTAAGCCCGGCCGAGAAGCCGGCCCCCTGGGCATAGGCCTGGATCTGGCTGCCGCTGGCGCGGCCGGATACCGTGCCGTTGACCCCGCGGCTGGATTCGCTCCAGGTGCCGCTGATGGCGCCGCCCTGATAGACCACGCTGCCGGCGAGATCGAAATTGTAGCTGTCGCTGGCGCAGCGAATGCTCAGCTGCAGCGCCCGGCCGCCGCTGCCCACCTCGTAGACGGCGCGGCAGCGAATGCGCTCGTTGGCGCCGCTGGCGAGCGAAATGGTGCCGCCCCCCGACCACGATCCCGACAGGGACGCGAACGGACCGGCACCCTGGGCATGGGCTTGCGCCGCGAGCAGCAAAAACCCCAGCGCGAACGCCGCTCCTCGCCAAGCGCGCCCACCGGATGGCATCGATCGTGACGGCATGGTTTTCCCCTGGTCTGCCGCGTCCGAACGCCGGGGCGGCTTCGGCTGGCGGACATCCGCGCTCCAACAACGCATGTCCCGCCCTCGCCTCTATCGGGGATGAGCAGGGCTTTGTAAAGGGCGCGCGGTCAACCGACGAGTCTTGCGGTTCTGAGCTCGAGCAGCGCTGCCCGTTCCGCCTCGGCGCGGAACGCTCCCGGATCACGACCGGCCTGTCGGTTCTCCAGCACGTGGGTCGCGCGCAGATGCGGCGGCTCGCGAAACCACAGGTATTCGTAGCGATGGCCGCTGTCCTTGTGGGCCACCGCAACCGTCCTGCCCGCGATGGTCACGTCGAAGCGGCGCAGCACGCGCGCCTTGAGCACCATCAACCGCGGCGAGCGCAGGTCGAACAGATCGTGCAGCAGTGCGTCGACTTCGTTCGGATAGAACGGTTTGTGCAGGAACGCGGCCGCTCCGCGCGCCAAGGCCTCATGCTGTTTGGCTTTGCTGCGCTCGGCGGAGATCATCACCACCTTGGCGGCCGCCTTGCGCTCGCGCAAGCGCGCCAGCGTTTCGAACCCGTCGAGCCCCGGCATATTGCAGTCGAGGAACACCAGATCGAAGGCGCGGCCGGCGCACCGCTCGAGCGCCGCCTTGCCGTCTGCCGTCTCCTCGACTTCGATGCGGAACACGCTGCGCGCGAGCACCCGGCTGACGATCCGGCGCTGCGTCTCCGAATCGTCGACTATCAGCGCGCGCATCGGCCGGCAAACCCGGCGATAGGTCCCGACGATCGCCTCGATCTCGGATCGGCCGAACGGCTTGAACAGGAACTCGTAGGCGCGAAGCTCGCGGGCGAGCTTGAGACAGCGCTCGTTGGGGTAGGCGGACATCAGGGTGACGAAGGTCTTGTTGCCCATGAACCGCGCATTGCCGAGCGCCTCGAGCCCGGACATTTCCGGCATGAACACGTCGATGAAGGCGAGCCCGAACTCGCCGGTTCCGAGCAAGCGCAGGCAGTCGCGGCCGTTGCCGGCCTCGACCATTTCGATCGGGAAGCTCGCCCGCTGCACAATCTTGCGAAAAGTCCGATGCACGGCCGCAGAATCGTCGGCGACCAGCATCCGGATCAGGCGATCCGACATCGCGCCCTCGCGACTTGCCCCTCCCGTCGGGATCATCGCAGGTTCCCGAATTCGGTTCCCGGCGTTTCGCGGTCAGGGTAAGCGGAGCGTTGCGAGCGTTGCTAATCCTCTAACGAACCGGAAACGCCGCCGGCCAGGCGCGAGTGCGCAACTGGATGTCGGTGGACCCCCACGTGTGCAGGACATGTGCAGGCGAACAGCCGCCCTTTTTTGTCACTCAGGCGACTTTCTGCCGGTTCTTGCCGGAGGAAAACGCGACAATGACACCCTCCGCCTCCAACGCCGCGATCTCCTCGTCGCCAAAACCGTGGCCGCGGAGGATGTCGCGCGTGTGCTCGCCGTAGACCGGCGCGCCTGTGCGCACTTTGCCCGGCGTTTGCGAGAACTTGACCGGCAGCCCGAGCGTCTTCACCGCTCCGATCGTGGAATGCTCGACCTCGACCACCATCTCGCGCGCGATCGTCTGCGGGTCGGCGAGTGCCTGCAGCGTGTCGCATACCGGTCCGCAGGGGACGCCGCGTTCCTCGAGCTCGCTCAGCCAATGGTCCGAGCGCTTGGCGCGGAAGCGCCGGGCGAGCTCCGTCTCGAGCTGCTCGAGGTTTGCCATGCGGGCGGCATTGTCGAGAAACCGCGGATCCTCGGCGAGCTCCGGCGCGCCGATGGCGTCGAGCATCCGCAGCCAATGCTTGTGGTTGGCGCCGCCGACCACGATCCAGCCGTCGGCGGCTTCGAACGCCTGGTAGGGGGCGTTGAGCGGATGCGCCGAGCCCATGGCGCGCGGCGCAACGCCGGTCGCGAGCGCGATCGCGGATTGCCAATAGGTCTGCACCAGCGCCGCCTCGTAGAGCGAGGTCTCGACCCACTGGCCCTCGCCGGTCTTCAGGCGGTGGGCATAGGCCGCCAGGATGCCCATCGCGGCCAAAATGCCGGCGGTGATGTCGGAGAGCGGCGCGCCGCATTTGACCGGCGGACCGTGCGGTCCCTCGCCCGTAAAACTCATGATGCCGGACATCGCCTGCGCGATCAGATCGAAGCCGCGCCGATGCTTGTAGGGCCCGGTGCGGCCGAAGCCGGAGAGCGAGCAATAGATCAGCGCCGGATTTTCCTTCCTGAGATCCTCGTAGCCCAGCCCCAGGCGCTCCATGACCCCGGGCGCGAAATTCTCCACGAGCACGTCGGCGGTCTTCAGCAGCCGATGCAGCACCGTCCTGCCGCCCGGCTTTTTCAGATCGATGACCATGCCGCGCTTGTTGCGGTTCATCATCAGGAATGCCGCCGTCTCATCGCCCAGTTTCGGCGGAATCATGTGCCGGCTGTCGTCGCCATGCGGCGATTTCTCGATCTTGATGACGTCGGCGCCCATGTCGGCGAGCATCAGCGTGCAGGTCGGCCCTGCCATGACATGGGTCAGATCGATGACTTTCAAGCCGGACAACGGACCCACTTGCGCCTCCTCCGTTTTGTTCCGCTGCGACGTGCCGCCGGACTATTCGCCCGCCCATTGCGGCTGGCGCTTGTTCAGGAACGCATCCATGCCTTCCCGAAAATCCCGGCTCATGTAGCACATCAAAACCAAGTCCTCGCCTTCGTCGCGGGAGAGCCGCGCCTGCAGCCGCCGCAGCGCTTCCTTGGTGGCGCGTAGCGTCAACGGCGCGTTGCCGGCGATCAGCCGCGCGAGCTCGTCGGTTCGCCGCTGCAACGCCGGCAAGTCGTCGACCACCTCGTTGAGCAGTCCGATCCGGGCGGCTTCGGCGGTCTCCAGCAGCCGCGCGGTGAATACCAGGTCCTTGACCCGCGCCGGGCCGATCAGCGCCGCCAGCCGGCCCAGGCTTGCCATCGACAGGCAGTTGCCGAGCGTCCGGGCGATCGGGAAACCGAACTTGGCATTCGCGGCGGCGATGCGCAGGTCGCAGCACGCCGCAATGCCGGCGCCGCCGCCGGTGCAGGCGCCCGCAATCGCCGCGATGGTCGGCACCCGGCAGGCCTCGAGCGCGCCCAAGATGCGATCGAGCCGGGATTCGTAGTCGAGCGCGTCCTGCGGCGTCTTGAAAGCGCGAAACTGATTGATGTCGGTGCCGGCCGCGAACGCCTTGTCGCCCTGCCCGGTCAGGATCAGCACCTTGAGCGAACGATCGCCGTTCGCCGCCTCGCAGATCTGCGCGAGCCGCTCGTACATGGCGAACGTCAACGCATTGCGCGCCTGCGGCCGGTTGAAGGTGACGCGGCCGATGCCGTCCTCGACCTTATAGAGCAGATCGGACGCGGCCGTGGAGTCTGGTTGCGGCATTGCGGAAAATTCCGGAATTATCCTGCGCTCCGGACGGTTTTGGGCGCCCGATGCGCCCGCCTCTATCGGCGATGCATGGCGCTTTGTAAAGCTCGCGGGCGGCGGCCGCAGTCTGCGGTTCGAAGCAATGGTTTCGACAAAGGGCGAAGATCGCCTCTCCGCACAATTCATTGCGGAGTTCGTTTCGCGCCAGCAAGCACACCGCGGCACGGATGCTCGCTCGAAGCCGCGTGGGCGGCTGGTCTGTGAATCGTGGCTTGCAATCACTATATACTGTGCATGATTCGTGCGTCGGCGCGTCGCAGGGACCGCGCCCGGGGTTTGACCATGGGTGCGGCCGATCGAGGTACAAGCATGCGGATCAAACGTCACGACAAGAGCGACACGGTCGAACTCGGCGACGGCTCGCGGTGGCGGATATGGCCGGGCGATTTGCCGCAAACCTTGCAATGGCTGCCGACCAGCGAGGTGGAGATCGCGGCTATCGACGACCCCTTCTGCTCGCACGCGCTCGTCAATCGCTCGGATGGAACCCGGGTCCGTGTGATCGAAGCTGGCGCGAGCTGGCCGGCCGATCAGGTTCGACGCTCGCTCAAGACCGGGTGAAGAGCGAGCCGGCGAGCAGCGATTCAGGCGGAATCTTTCGGACGCTCGGCGGTGCGGTGCGTCTTGCACCAGGCATAAATGACCGGAGCTTCCACGCGTTCCCGTTCCGGGCCTTCGATGTATCGCACCTCGCATTGACGGCGCATCAAGTCGCAGGCGTTGCGCAACGCACCCTCTTTGGAGCTGTATTCGCGCGAAACCGTTTCGCGGTTGAGCTTGCGGTCGAAATAGTGCACCACCCAATCCATCGCCCGCCTCCTTGAAAACGCCCGATCGAAGCTTCGATATGATCCGGTGCCGGTGCAAGCTGCGGCTCCGAACATGATCAAAACACCCGGCGCGCCGCCTCGCATGCGGCAATTTTGCCGCGCCAACCGATCTACGGCTCCATCGATAGATTGTTGCTCCGCCTCTTGTCCACCCTATCGTTGCGCGCACCAAACCCGCTTTTCCTCCTATCGGCGTGTGGGGGTATATTGCCGCGACGCGCGCAATCCGCATGCCACAGGCGGGCTGGAGAAGGCGGCGTACAAGTGATAGTGCTGCCGGGAATGCAGGCCACGACCTTTGTGCTCAGGTGGAGCTCCGAGCGAGGAAGCCATGAACAAAGATGTTGATCCCCAGGCATTATCGGCCGCGATCGCCGGTTTCCTGGCTTGTCACGTGCTGACTTGCCGGTTTCTGGTGCAGGAGGGCGTCGTCGATCGCGAGCGTTTCATCGCCTACCTCGAAGCGGCCATCGAGGAGATGAGCCCCGGTATCGAGGACAAGCGGGCGCTGTTCTCCTTGAAACGGCTCCTCGACGGATTGCGCACCGCGCCAGCCGACAAGAATTTGCAATAACGACTGCGTGATCGCCGCGAACCGGTGTTCAGCCGCGCGTTCCGACATCGCGCGCGCCCTTATATTTGGTGCTTGATAGACGGTGCTTGACGCCAGCGGAATCGCTCCGGCCAACTTCAGGTCGGGCCGGCTCGGGTCACGGCCGCCGCCCCGTCCGCAGGCCAGCGACGGAGGTTAGTGGTCGGGCGTCAAATTGATGATATGCCCATCCGCCGGCGGCGAACTTTCTCGCGAGGCGACCGGCTCACGCGGCGTCCCCGGCTCCTGGATCGAGCCTCGGATCGGGCCGAGCAGCTTGTGCTGCAGCACCGCCTGCTCGACTCGGTCGATCCGGGCGCTCATCGCCACCACCTCCGGCTGGCGCGCCCGGCCCAACTCGTCGACGGAGGCGCGCAGCCGGACGATCTCGCCGCGGGTTTTGGCGGCAGCCGCCGTGAGCTCTGCCAGCGGTTTGCGCCAGGATTCTTCTGCCGCATTTTGTGCCGCGCGTATTTCGTTCGTGCTCGTCCGCAGGGCGCCCAGCGCGGCATCGAACTCCGTCATGCGCCCGTTCGCGGCCTCGTCCCGGACTTCGGCGGCGTCGAGGCGCGCGCTCAATCCCACGACCGCGCCACTCACGGCCTGGACGCTGGCGTCGAGTTGCGAAATCAAAGCTGCCTGGCTGCGCTGCACGGTCTCGATCGCCGGTTCGTCGACCAACCCCAGGGCCTGCAGCGCCCCCCATCCGAAGAGGCCCACGACCGCGCCGAAGTTCACGGCGACGGCCGCGATGATTGCGATCGGGAGTGCCCGGGCGGCGCGGTCGCGCTTCGGTCCTGAGGCTCGGCCGGCATCGCGGGACGCCGGTGCTGCGTCCGATGCGGCAACGAGTTTTGCGTCCGACCACGCCTTGACCGCATGGATTTGCCGGTAGGCGGGACGGCTGACCGGATTACGCCGAGCCCGCTCCCGGGCCGCGAGCTTCAACGATCCCGACGGCTCCATGAAAACTCTCCGCAATCGATTTACCCATTGCTAGCCAAAACAGCTTGCGAATTTGCTGACAAACATGCTTGCGAATTTCCTGACAAACATAGTTGACGAGTTCTCACCGACGGATCGTAGGGCTGCGACGGCAAGCGAATATCCGCGAACGGACTTGGGCGGGGCTCTCAATGAGCCGCGGCTCCGCGCTCGCCGATGAGTTCGGACATCGGCGCGCGGATCGCCACGTTGATGCCGCCGGGGCCGAAGCGCAGCTCGGCGCTGCCTTGCAGCTCATGGGCAACGCTGCGCTCGATGAACTTGATGCCAAAACCGCGCTTGTCCGCAGCGCCCGCGGCAGGTCCGCCGCGCTCCTCCCATTCCAGCACGAAGCTCTCGGCCGCCTTGTCGCCTTCGGTTCGCCAACGCACCTCCACGGTTCCGCCGCCAGCCGAGAGCGCGCCGTATTTGGCCGCATTCGTCGCCAGCTCGTGAAAGATGATGCCGAACAGCACGGCGGCGCGCGACGAAAGGAAGACCTCCCGTCCCGAGATCCGGATCGCCTCCTTGTCTGCGCCGCCATACGGCTCGAGCTCCGCGAGCAGGATCTGTCGCAGATCCGCGCCGGCCCACAAGTTGTTCGCGAACAGATCGTGGGTGCTCGCCAGGGCTCGCAGCCGCCCTTCGAGTGCCCGATAATAATCTTCCACCGAATCCGTGCCCTTGCGCGTGCGCGAGGCGATCGACAGAACGGTGGCGAGCACGTTCTTGACCCGGTGATCGAGCTCGTCGAGCAGCATGTTCTGCCGCTGTTCGGCTTGCCGGCGCCTGGTGATGTCGCGCTCGATCACAGCGGCGGCAAGCAACGCGCCGGCGGAATCGCGGACCGGAGTCGACGTGTAGGAGACGTGAATTCGCCGTCCATCCTTGGTGATCCGCTCGGTCTCGAACGCGCCGACCGGGCGCGAACGCCGCAGGCGGTCGAGGATCTGGCGCAGCTCGCGCTCGTTTTCGGGCGGCATCGTCATCGAGAACGGCCGGCCGATCGCCTCCTCCGCGGTGAAGCCGTAGATGCGCTCGGCCCCGGCATTCCAGCTGCTGATGAGGCCGTCGGGCTTGAGCCCGATGATGGCGTCGGCGGAATCCGCGACGATCGCCGCCAAGCGTGCCAGTGCTTCTTCGTTGCGCTTGCGTTCCGTTATGTCGAGGAAGGTGACGACCACGCCGTCGATCACGTCGGTCACGGTCCGGTACGGCAGAACGCGCATCAGGTAGCTGGCGCTGCCGTCCGTCGTGGCCACTTCTTGTTCGACCCGCGAGAGCGTGCGCAGCACGCGGTTGATATCCCGAGGCAGACCGTCGTAGGCGAGCCGCGTCGTAAGGTCGGTGATCGGCCGCCCGACGTCGGTGTCGATCAGGTGGAAGACCTCGGTGACCGGCGAGGTAAAGCTCTTGATGCGCAAGTTGCCGTCGAGAAAGATCGTGGCAATTGCCGTGTTCTCGAGCAGGTTCTTCTGGTCGCTCAGCGCACGGTCGAGGCTTTCGACCTTGGACTTGAGCTCGGTGTTCACCGTCTCCAGTTCCTCGTTGACCGACTGCAGCTCCTCCTTGGAGGTCTCGAGCTCCTCGTTCGAGCTCTGCAGCTCCTCGTTCACCGATTGGAACTCCTCGTTCGAGGACTTCATTTCCTCGTTCGAGGTCTCGAGCTCCTCGATGGTGGCCTGCAGTCGCTCGCGGGTCGAGGTGAGTTCGGCCTCCAGATGCTGAATAGTCTCATCCCTCCGCGATTCCGGCCGGCGGTCGCGCTGCGGCTCGGCTCGGGCCGGGCCCACCTCCTGGAATACGATCACGCACAGGCGCTGGTCGCTGTCCTCGCTCGGCAGCGGCTCCGCGACGATGTTGAGGATCAGCGTGCCGCCGTTCGCGGCAAGCCGCAGGTTCTCGCGCACGAGTCTGCGGCCCTTGTGAATGGCTTGGTCGATCGCAATGCGTAGATCGGGCCGCAAGCTCGGATCGACCATGTTGAACAGGTTGAGACTTGCCGCGCCCGCGGCCGGCTGCAGGTACCGGCCCATCCGGCCGGAGAAATGCATGACTTCGTAATGATCATCGACGACGACCGTCGCGGGCGCATAGGCATCGATCACCCGCTGGGCACGTCGGGTCATCGCCTCCCGGGTCGCGACCGGCTTGGCCGGCGCGATGTAGTCGGGCCGCGCAACCGCGAGCGGCAGTTCCAGCGGGAGGCGGCCGGGCCCCACGGCGCGCGCCTTGAACAGCGCACGGGAGTCCACCCTGGAGAACAGTTTCGGCTGCGGCGTGACGTTCTCGGACGGCCCCAGGAACAAGTATCCCCGCCGGCTCAGGCTGAAATGAAATAGCGCGAGCACACGCTCCTGCAGCGCCGCGTCGAAATAGATCAGAACATTGCGGCAGGAAATCAGGTCGAGTTTCGAGAACGGCGCATCGCTGATGAGATTATGCGGGGAGAAGATGCACATCTCTCGGATCTCCTTGACGATCCGATACGCATTCGCGTGCTTGGTGAAATACAGGTTCAGTATCCGATCCGGCAGATCGCGGATCGCCACCTCGGGATAGATGCCGTTGCGGGCGATCTGCAGGGCTTGGTCGTCGATATCGGTCGCGAAGATCTGCACCTTGAGCGGCGAATCCCTGCGCTGCATCTCCTCGCGCAGCAGGATGGCGAGCGAATAGGCCTCCTCGCCGGTCGCGCAACCCGGAACCCAGACGCGGATCTGGTCGTCGGCCGTCTTTTCCTCGAACAGCTTGGGGATGACCCGGGTCGCAACCGCGTCGAAGGCTTTGGCGTCGCGAAAGAACTGCGTGACGCCGATCAGAAGATCGCGGAACAGCGCTTCCGGCTCGGCCGGGTCCTTGCGCAACAGCTCGAGATAGTCCGATGCCGACGCGAGCTGATGGACGTACATCCGGCGCTCAACGCGGCGGACGCACGTGCTCGCCTTGTAGTGCGTGAAGTCGTGCCCGGTCCTCGAGCGCAGCAGCGCGGTGATCCTCGAAAGATTCTTGCGCACGTCCTCGCGAAACCCTTCGAGTTTGCGCTCTTCCTTCAGCTGGGCCAGGTGGCGCACCTGCTCGACCAGCCGGGCGGGAATGTCCTCCACCCTCAGGATGAAATCGACGCTGCCCGAGGCGGCGGCGCTGCGCGGCATGCTGTCGAATGCCGAGGATTGCGCCGCCTGGGCGAAGGTCAGCCCGCCGGCCTCCTTGATCGCTTTGAGCCCGACCGTCCCGTCGCTGCCGCTCCCGGAAAGCACGATGCCGATGGCGTTGTCGCCCTGATCCTCGGCGAGCGACCGGAAGAAATCGTCGATGGTCATCACACGGCTGCGCGGGGTAACCGTACGCAGTGTCCCCTTCTCGATCCCGAGCGTCGCGTTCGGGGGAATCACATAGACGTGGTTGGGCTCGGCGCGCGCGCGACCCGATATTTCGACGACCGGCATCCCGGTATAGGCGCCGACCAATTGGACCATCGCGCTCTTGTGACTGGCGTCGAGGTGGGGCACCAGCACGAAGGCCATGCCGCTGTCGGATGGCATCTTGGAGAAAAAGCCCTTGAATGCCTCGAGTCCCCCGGCCGAGGCGCCGATTCCCACGATCGGACAGGGCTCCAGGGGATGGGTTCGCTCGCGCTGCGCGGGCGGCTTCCCGACCTTGCCGGTGTTCGAGGTTGTGGCGCGTCTTCTGGTTGTTTCCCGTCGCGTTGGCTTGAGCTTGGGCTTGGCGGCGCGGGCCATGAGAGCCAACCTTGGCGCCCGAGGCACGACCTTTGTCGGCGGCTCGGGTTGCCTTACTTTGGAGTGGATTGTCGAAATTTCTGCTGGCCAGAAGCCTATAAGTCGGCGCAAAGGCTTACAAGCGCGCGGGACGGTTCGACCGGATGCTTCCG
>DASWCW010000144.1:0-2668 GCA_036395835.1 Xanthobacteraceae bacterium | reverse complement strand
CTAGCAACATCTCCCCAGCAAAATCCTGATTTTCATCGGGAAGCTGGCGGATGGCGTCAATTCCTTGTTCAAGCAGTTTGCTCATCGCGGCGCTCAATCGCGGCGGGTCTTGAGCCAGCGTTCGAGATACACCAGCGCCGTCGCGCGCTCGTCGTTGTTGGCCTGCTTGAACGCGGCGTCGTAGAGCTCGTTGATCCACTTGTCGTCGGTCTTGGCGCTGTCGCGCGCAAGCGTCAGCCACATCAGGCCGCGCGCGGCCTCGCGCGGGACCGCGTCACCCTTGAACAGCATGTAGCCGAGCATCGCCTGAGCCTGGTATTGGCCCTTGTTGGCGGAAAGCGTGAGCCAGCGCGCCGCCTGCCGCGGATCGCGCGCGATGCCGTGCCCATCGAGATAGATGCGCGCCAGGTGGTATTGCGCGTCGGCATTGCCGAAATAGGACGCCGCATAGGAGAACATCTCGCGGGCGCGGTTGGGGTCGGCCTTGACCTGCGAGTTGGGAATGCCGTCGAGATAATATTGCCCGAGCGCGACGAAGGCGTTGGCCACGAAGGGCGCCTGCGGCGCGTCGGGATATTCGTCGGCGTGGCCGTTGGCGATCCGGCTGAAATATTCGAACGCGCGCAGATCGCAGCGCGGCACGCCCTCGCCGGTCGCATACATGCGCCCGAGCTTCCATTGGGCCACCGCATTGCCCTGCTCGGCGGCGTATTGCAGGGTGCCCATGCTCTTGGGCGCATCGCCAGCCTTGACCGTCTGCGGCCCGCAATCGATTGCGGCGGGCTCGACCCGATTGCCCTCGAAGCCGATCGCCGAGCCGAGCCCGATGGCCAGGCCCAGCGTCGCGACCGCGATGGCGCCCTCAATAATCCGCATAACACGCTGTCTCGGCCGCTCCGCCCGGGTGCGTGACGGCTCCGTTGCGAGCCGGCCCGACCTGCTGGGCGTATTTCCACAAATATCCCGAGGTGAACTCCGGATCGCGCGGTTTCCAGTCGCGCTTGCGGCGCGCGAAGTCCTCGTCCGAAAGCCTGGCGTTGAGCGTACCGGCTTCGGCATCGAGTTCCACGATGTCGCCATCGCGCAACAGCGCGATCGGACCGCCCACCGCCGCTTCCGGCCCGACGTGACCGACGCAGAACCCGCGGGTCGCCCCGGAAAAGCGCCCGTCGGTGATCAGCGCCACCTTGCTGCCCATGCCTTGCCCGTAGAGGGCCGCCGTGGTCGCCAGCATCTCCCGCATGCCGGGGCCCCCACGCGGTCCCTCGTAGCGGATCACCAGCACGTCGCCTTCGCGGTAGTTGCGGTTTTTCACCGCCTGGAAGCAGGCCTCCTCGCCGTCGAATACCCGGGCCGGGCCGGAGAACCGCAGGCCCGTCATGCCGGCCACCTTCACGATCGCGCCCTCCGGGGCGAGATTGCCTTTCAGCCCGACCACCCCGCCGGTCGGCGACAGTGGCTTGTCCGCCGGACGGACCACGTCCTGATCCGCGTTCCAGCGCACGCTCTTCAGATTCTCGGCCATCGTCCGCCCCGTTACGGTCATGCAATGGCCGTGCAGGTGGCCGTGTTCCAGCAAGGTCTTCATCAGCAGCGGCACCCCGCCAGCTTCGAACAGATCCTTGGCGACATAACGGCCGCTCGGCTTCAAATCTGCGACATAAGGGGTGCGCTTGAACACTTCTGCGACATCGAAAAGGTCGAACTTGACGCCGCACTCATGCGCGATCGCCGGAAGATGCAAAGCTGCATTGGTGGAGCCGCCGGAGGCGGCGACCACGGCCGCCGCATTTTCCAGCGCCTCGCGGGTCACGATATCGCGCGGACGAATCCGCTGCGTCACCAAGGCGATGATCTGCTCGCCCGCCACCATGCAGAACCGGTCCCGGATCTCGTAAGGCGCCGGCGCCCCGGCGGAATACGGCAAAGCGAGGCCGATCGCCTCCGACACGGTCGCCATGGTGTTGGCGGTGAATTGCGCGCCGCAGGCGCCCGCCGACGGGCAGGCCACCTTTTCCAGCTCGTCGAGGTCGGCATCCGACATTTCGCCGACCGAATGACGGCCCACCGCCTCAAACAGATCCTGCACGGTCACCGGCTTGCCGCGGAAGCTGCCGGGCAGGATCGAGCCGCCGTAAATGAAGATCGAGGGCACGTTGAGGCGGCACATCACCATCATCATGCCGGGCAGCGACTTGTCGCAGCCGGCAAGGCCGACCAGCGCGTCATAGGCATGGCCGCGAATGGTGAGCTCGACGGAATCCGCGATCACCTCGCGCGAGGGCAGCGAGGACTTCATGCCCTGGTGGCCCATGGCGATGCCGTCGGTCACCGTGATGGTGCAGAATTCGCGCGGGGTGCCGCCCGCGGCGGCGACGCCTTTCTTCACCACCTGGGCCTGGCGCATCAGGGCGATATTGCAGGGGGCCGCTTCATTCCAGCAGGTCGCCACGCCCACGAACGGCTGGTGGATCTGCGCCGTCGTCAGCCCCATGGCGTAGTAATAGGAGCGATGCGGCGCGCGCTCGGGACCCTCGGTCACGTGCCGGCTGGGCAGCCTCGATTTCAGGTCCGCCTTGGCATCCATGAACGTCCTACCGGATGGTCGCTCTCGATTTCCGCAATCGATTCCGTCGCTTGGAACCCGCGGCGTTGCGGATTTGCATCA
>DASWCW010000143.1:0-19158 GCA_036395835.1 Xanthobacteraceae bacterium | reverse complement strand
GCGTGGATCGGCGGATCGCGGAAATGGGATCGCCGCTTGCAGGCACCTTCATCGCTCAGCCGCGTTGACGGGGAAGCGCGCCGGATCGGCTGCGTCGCCGCGAGTGGACGAGCTTGTGTCCCGTCGCGGCGGCGGGACGTGCTTACCACTTCAAGCGTCGAGCCTCGCGCTGAAGTCTCAAGGTTGAGCGCCGAAGCATGTTGCGGGATTCGGTCGCGGCGTCCCGCATTCGCCCAATCTCAGTCCAAAATCGTCGGCAAGGTGCCGCGGAATCCGCCGTCGCCGCCTTGGAGGCTGTGAACCGCATGACGTCACCGCCGAATGGGGACACCGGCGACGTCGAGTTCTGCCGAGTCTGGAACTGTGCGCCGTCCATGCCTATTATTCCTTTCGGCATTTCGCTTCGTGGCGTTTTGCGGCATGATTCCCTGAGCCGTCGACATCCCAGGATGTCGACATCTCACGCGACTACGATGACCCGGTCGACCGACCAGACCATGGACCGAGCCGAAATGGGGGCGACAGGCTTGCAGCCCCGGATGGGGGACGATGATCGCAAGCGCCGCGGCGGCGATACGGGCTTGCCCGGCGCGCCGGGAAATGCGGTCATCACCAAGACCAGGCCGCAGGTCAAGCGGCCCAACATGTACCGAGTGCTCTTGCTCAATGACGACTATACGCCGATGGAATTCGTGGTGGACGTGCTGCAGCGGTTCTTCAACAAGGACCGCGATGCGGCCACACGAATCATGCTTCATGTTCACCACCACGGCATCGGCGAATGCGGCGTGTATACTTACGAGGTCGCCGAGACCAAGGTGACGCAGGTCATGGACTTCGCCCGCAAGCACCAGCATCCGCTGCAATGCGTGATGGAGAAGAAATGACGGCGCAGATGAAGAGGCCATAATGCCCACTTTTTCCCGCAGCCTCGAGCAATCGCTCCACCGGGCGCTGGCGCTTGCCAATGAGAGGCACCATGAATACGCGACGCTCGAGCACCTCCTGCTGGCGCTGATCGACGATCAGGACGCCGCCGCGGTCATGCGCGCGTGCAATGTCGATCTCGACAAGCTTCGCCGCAATCTCGTGGCGTACATCGAATCCGAGCTGGAAAGCCTGGTGACGGACGGGGCCGACGATTCCAAGCCGACCGCGGGATTCCAGCGCGTCATCCAGCGCGCGGTCATCCACGTGCAGTCTTCCGGCCGCGAGGAAGTGACGGGCGCCAATGTGCTCGTCGCCATATTCGCCGAGCGCGAAAGCCACGCCGCCTATTTCCTGCAAGAACAGGACATGACCCGCTATGACGCGGTGAACTACATCAGCCACGGCATCGCCAAGCGCGCCGGCCTGTCGGAATCGCGGCCGGTTCGCGGCGTCGAGGAAGACACCGACACCAAGCCCGGCGACGACAACAAGAAGAAAGGCGATGCGCTCGAGGCCTATTGCGTCAACCTCAACAAAAAGGCCCGCGACGGGCGCATCGATCCGCTGATCGGGCGCGAGGCCGAGATCAGTCGTACCATCCAGGTGCTGTGCCGGCGCCAGAAGAACAACCCGCTATTCGTCGGCGAGGCGGGGGTGGGCAAGACGGCCATTGCCGAGGGCCTCGCCCGGCGCATCGTCAACGGCGAAGTCCCCGATGTGCTCAAGAACGCCACCGTGTTCGCGCTGGACATGGGAACGCTGCTCGCCGGCACCCGCTACCGCGGCGATTTCGAGGAACGCCTCAAGCAGGTCATCAAGGAGCTCGAGGCCTATCCCGATGCCATCATGTTCATCGACGAGATCCATACCGTGATCGGCGCGGGAGCGACTTCGGGCGGGGCGATGGACGCTTCCAACCTGTTGAAGCCGGCGCTCGCGGCCGGAACGGTGCGCTGCATCGGATCGACGACGTACAAGGAATATCGCCAGTATTTCGAGAAGGACCGGGCGCTGGTGCGCCGGTTCCAGAAGATCGACATCAACGAGCCGACGGTTCCGGACGCGATCGAGATCCTCAAAGGGCTGAAACCCTATTTCGAGGATTATCACAAGCTGCGCTACACCGGCGAGGCGATCAAGGCCGCGGTCGAGCTCAGCGCCCGCTACATTCACGATCGCAAGCTGCCCGACAAGGCCATCGACGTGATCGACGAATCCGGCGCCGCGCAAATGCTGCTGCCGGAGAGCCGGCGCAAGAAGACGATCGGCATCAAGGAGATCGAGACCACCATCGCGACGATGGCCCGGATCCCGCCGAAGACCGTTTCCAAGGACGATGCCGAGGTGCTGCAGCATCTGGAGACGACGCTGAAGCGCGTCGTCTACGGCCAGGACAAGGCGATCGACGCGCTTTCGGCATCGATCAAGCTGGCGCGCGCGGGGCTGCGCGAGCCGGAGAAGCCGATCGGATGCTACCTGTTCTCGGGACCGACCGGGGTCGGCAAAACCGAGGTGGCGAAGCAGCTCGCCTCGCTGCTCGGCGTCGAGCTCTTGCGCTTCGACATGTCGGAATACATGGAGCGCCACACGGTGTCGCGCCTGATCGGCGCGCCGCCCGGGTACGTCGGGTTCGATCAGGGCGGCTTGCTCACCGACGGGGTCGATCAGCACCCGCATTGCGTGCTGCTGCTCGACGAAATCGAGAAAGCCCATCCGGATCTGTTCAACGTGCTGCTGCAGATCATGGATCACGGCAAGCTCACCGATCACAACGGCAAGCAGGTGGATTTCCGCAACGTGGTGCTGATCATGACCACCAACGCCGGAGCTTCGGAGCTCGCCAAGCAGGCGTACGGGTTCACCCGCTCCAAGCGCGAGGGCGACGACATCGAGGCCATCAACCGGATGTTCATGCCGGAGTTCCGCAACCGGCTCGATGCGATCATCACCTTCGCGCATCTCACCCCGGCGGTGATCGCCCGGGTGGTCGAGAAATTCGTGATGCAGCTCGAGGCGCAGCTCGCGGATCGCGCGGTGAGCATCGAGCTGTCGGAAGAAGCCAGCCAATGGCTGATCGCGCACGGGTTCGACGAGCAGATGGGGGCCCGGCCGATGGCGCGGACCATCCAGGAGCACATCAAGAAGCCGCTGGCGGACGAAGTGCTGTTCGGCAAGCTCAAGACCGGCGGCCACGTGCGCGTGATCGTGGTCAAGGACGAGAGCGGAGCGGAGAAGCTCGGCTTCGAGTATCTCGACGGACGGGTGACGCCCAAGCCGGAACGCCTGCCCGAACCGCGCCGCGCGCAGAAGAAGCGGCGCGCGAGCCCGACGCGCCGTCCCAAGCCCGAGGGACCCAAGGGCGACGGCCCGCGCCGGAGCTCGGTTCCGAAGGTGCCCCTGATCAAGGTCTAGGCGCACGAATGAATTCGCGTTCCCCGGACCGCGCGGCGCGAAGCGCCGTCGCGTGATCCGGGTCCAGCAATGCTTCGCGAAGCGGCATATTTGACGGACGTACCAATACGGACGCTTCGCGAATTCACCCCTGGCTCCCGGATCTTCGCTCGCTACGCTCGCTCGTCCGGGACACGAGGCCGGGCGCGCAACCGCTCGGCTTTTATGTTGCGGCGAGCGCGGCGGCGAGCCGCTTTGCCTGCTCGGCGAGCGTTTCGGCTTTTTCGCGTTCGCTTGCAGGGGGCTTGAGGGCGACGCCCGCTTTGCGCGGAATGACGTGGAAATGCAGGTGAAACACGACCTGCCCGCCCGCGGATTCGTTGAATTGCTGGATGGTGACGCCCTCGGCGCCGAAGGTTGTCATCGCCGCCCGCGCGATCTTCTGCGTCACCTTGATCAGGTGGGCGAGATCGTCCGGCGCGACGTCGAGAATGTTGCGCGCCTTGCTCTTGGGAATGACCAGCGTGTGGCCGGGCGCGCGCGGCATGATGTCGAGAAACGCCAGCGACTTGTCGTCCTCATGGACCTTGTAGGCCGGAATTTCGCCGCGAAGCATTTTGGCGAAGATGTTTGCGTCGTCGTAGGTCGGCATGAAGTTTCCTCCACCGTCGCGCCGGCGGGCTCTCTCGCAGGCGACAGAGAGCGCGTCAAGTTCCGGAAAAATCAGCCGCTCTCGATCCGCAAGTCTTTCCGGAACGGGACGGCTTCGGCGAGCTCGCGGCCGGCGGCCTCCACGTAGGCGCGCTCGCGACGCAGATAGTCGGCAATGGCGCGCCGCAGGGCCGGATCGGCGATGTGATGGGCCGAATGGGTCGTGACCGGAACATAGCCGCGCGCAATCTTGTGCTCGCCCTGCGCCCCGGCTTCGACCCGGGATAGCCGATGCGCAATCGCATATTCGATCGCCTGATAATAGCACAGCTCGAAATGCAGGAACGGATGGTGCTCGACGGCGCCCCAATGCCGGCCATAGAGCGCATCGGAGCCGATGAAATTGATCGCCCCGGCAATGAAGCGTCCGGCCCGCTTGGCCATGACCAGGAGAATGCGATCGGCCATGGTCTGGGTGATCAGCGAAAAGAATTTCCGGGTCAGATACGGGCGGCCCCATTTGCGCGACCCGGTCTCCATGTAGAAGGCGAAGAAGGCGTCCCATACGGCTTCGGTCAAATCGGATCCCGTGAGCCAAACCACGTCGATGCCGGGCGGGAGCGCGTCGCGCCGCTCGCGGCGGATGATTTTTCGCTTGCGCGCCGCGAGCGCGGCAAGGAAATCGTCGAACGAGCCGTAGGCCGCATTGAACCAGTGGTACTGCTGATCCGTGCGCTGCAGGAAGCCGTGGCGGCTGAGCAGGCGCCATTCCGGTTCGGTCGCGAACGTGACATGGACGGAGGAAGCATCCCGCAATCGGCAGAGCTCGACGAGACCCTCGGCGAGTGCCGATTGAACCGTCTCCGCCTCGAGGCCGGGAGCGGCAAGAAGGCGCCGGGCCGTGACCGGAGTGAACGGCACGGCCACCTGGAGCTTGGGGTAATAGCGGCCGTCGGCGCGCTCATAGGCGTCGGCCCAGCCGTGATCGAAGACGTATTCGCCGCGAGAATGCGATTTCAGATAACACGGCAGCGCGCCCAGCAGGCGACCATCCGCGGTTTCGGCGAGGAGGTGTTGCGGATGCCAGCCGGTTTTCGCCGCGGCCGAGCCGGACGCTTCCAGGGCGTGAAGAAAGGCATGGGAGATGAACGGGTTATATTCGCATTCTTGAGAAATCGATTCCGTCGGTGCGAGACGAGGCTGCGTCGGCTTGGATTGCAGCCGTGGAGGCGTCGGCCCGGAGTCTGCCGCCGGCAGATTGCGCCCGTCCGGGTCGGCGCAGGCATCCCACTCCGCGGCGGCAATTTCGGCAATCGCCGGAACGACGCGAATCCTGAGCTCGGTCGCGCTCATCGTCGCTTCGCGCATCGTTGCCTTCCAGCTGGCGTCGCCAGCGCCCGTTTGGCGATGGAATAGTGGTGCCATCGCAAGTACCATCCAACCGTTGGCCGGCGGTCCAGGTGGCGTTTCGCCGCCGTATTCGGTCTCAAGGTCGAAACCCCTCGAAGATCATCTGATCGGCCCAGCGCTGCGCAAGCTGGCGTTCCTGTGCGCTGCGCACCGTCCAAGCCAACAGCGGAAGCCGCAACACGCGCCTGAGCAGCAGCGGAGCCACGGCGGGCAGATCGTTCACCGCATAGGCGATGAACTGCGGGCCGGCGGCGGCGAAGCGGCGCAGATAGGCGAGCCCGTGTCTTGCGCTGGCATCGGAGCGTCTCGAACCTCGGTGGCGTCCCTCCGCGACCATTCCGCGCGCCAGAAGCGGCGCAAGCGCGCGCACCGCCTCGATCTGCCGGGGATCGAACGACATCGCCGCCGCCCGGCCCGGGTAGGTTGCGAGCACTTGGCAAATACGGGAGACCAGACGGACGTCGCGGTCGAAACTACTCTTGAGCTCCAGCACGAGCGTGATGCGGCCCGCGACCAAGTCGCAGAGATCGCCGATCGTCAGCATCCGATCCGCCGTCGCTCGAAACGCGACCCGCTTGAGCTCCGCCGCCGTGAGTGTGTCGACGCGGCCCCGGCCATCGGTCACTCGACCGAGAATCTCGTCATGATGCACGACGGCGTCGCCATCCGCCGTGACCTGCAAGTCGACCTCGACGGCATATCCGGCGGCGACGGCAGCCCGGACGGCGGATGGCGTGTTCTCGACGATGCCTGCGGACGCATCGTGCAATCCGCGATGCGCGATCGGTCGAGCGATCAGCCAGTCCAGACCAGCCATGCCCTCAACACCGGCACGAATCGCCTAATCGACCTCGAACGAGCCTTCCACCTCGATGGCCGCATCCAAAGGCAGCGCCGATACCCCGACCGTCGTGCGAGCGTGCCGGCCCTTGTCGCCGAACACCGCAACCATCAGATCGGATGCACCATTCATCACCTGGGGACCATCGGCAAAGCCTGGCGCCGAATTGATGAAGCCGCCGAGCCGGACCACCCGGATGATCTTGTCGAGATCGCCGAGGCCGGCCTTGATCTGGGCCAAGAGGTTGATGGCACAGGCGCGGGCCGCCCGTTGGCCGTCTTCGACGGATACCTCGGCGCCCAGTCTGCCCTTGGCGACCAGCTTGCCGTCGGCGCCGAAGCAGATCTGCCCGGACACGAGCATGAAATTTCCGGTGCGGACGAAGGGAACGTAGTTGGCCACCGGGGCTTTGGGTTGGGGCAGGGCAATTCCCAATTCGGCAAGCTTCTTCTCCGCGGTTCCGGCCATGACATCCTCCTCGATTCCCCGCGCGAGCATTCCCGGCGGCCCGCCCCCGCGGGTGAATGGCGTACTTTGCGCCGATCGAACGCTCGGGTGCAAGCGGCGCCCGCGAGGTTCGGTTGCGGTCCTGGAGCAAGCTGCCTATGTTCCGCGCCGGGGCAAAGGGAGACCGCATGTGATGACAGCGACCGGGCGTTTTCGCTTCGCCTCCGCCATTCTCGTCGCCGGCTTGCTCGCTGCGGCGGCCGGTTTCGGGCCCGCGGCGGCGGAACCGCAGGCGGGCGGCATCGCGCTCGCGTCGCATCTCGCGATCTACGATCTCAAGCTGGCGAATTCCCGTGGCAAACGCTCGCTGGAAGCGGTGCGAGGACGCATCGTGTACGATTTTTCCAGTGCTTGCGAAGGCTACGGGCTGCAATTTCGCCAGGTCACCTCGCTCGACAGCGGCGAGGGCAAAACGGCATTGAGCGATCTGCGGGCGACGAGCTGGGAGGATGCCGAGGCCAAAAGCTTCCGTTTCACTTCTCAGAACTTCCTGGATGACCGCCTGGTGGAGAACGTCGACGGCAATGCGGAACGCCAGACCGAAGGCGTCGCCGTCAAGCTCACGAAGCCCGAGCAGAAGCAATTCAGCGCCGGGGCGGCGGCGTTTCCCACCGAGCACATGCGCGACATTCTCGCGGCCGCGCATGCCGGCAAATCGTTGCTGCAAGTCAATGTCTACGACGGTTCGGACAACGGGCAAAAGGTATATCAATCGCTCACGGTCATCGGCCGGAAGATCCCGCCCAACGAACGCAAGCCGGCCGACGCGGCTGCGAGTCTGCCGGTTCTTGCCGATCTCGATCGCTGGCCGGTGACAATCAGCTATTTCGAGAAAACCGACCAGACCGCCGAGCAGACCCCGGTCTATTCCATCAGCTTCGAGCTTTACGACAACGGCATCTCGCGGGCGCTCGTCCTCGACTATGGAGATTTCGCGGTGAGCGGCGATATGACCTCGCTCGAGCTCAGAGATACCAAACCGTGCCGGTAGGCGCGGCACCGGCACGAGGGATCACGCCTCCTCGTCCCGGTCGAATGCGATCCCCCTGACGACCGCCGAGCCTCCGAATCTTTGCCGCAGCCGGTCGAGTGCGTGCTCGGCGGCGGCGGCGCGCGAGGCTTTGGGATCGAGGAGATCGACGGGGTCGGCTTTTTCCGCGGCCACGAGCTCGGAGATGCCAACGCCGATCAGGCGAAATCGGGTTCCGTCGATTTCGCGAAGCAGGAGATCGCGACTGGCCGCAAATATTCTGGCGGCGAGCTGCGTGGGATCGCCCAGCGTCCGCGCGCGGGTCCGCAGCCTGAAATCCGCGCTCTTGAGCTTCAGCGTGACCGTGGATCCCGCGAGATTGGCGGTCTTGAGCCGGGCGGAAACTTTCTCGCACAGGATCCACAGCCGCCGCTCCATCGTGCGCGAAGCGGCGATATCCCGGTCGAACGTGGTTTCGGCCGACACGCTCTTGGCCTCGCGCTCCGGTTCGACCGGCCGGGGATCGATGCCGCGCGCCAGCCTTGCGAGCCGCAGCCCCTCGGCGCCGTAGCGGCGCATGAGATCGCGTTCCTCGCACGCGGCAAGGTCCGCGATGCAATGGAACCCGTCGCGCGCGAGCCGCCCCTGCATGGTCTTGCCGACGCCCCAGATGAAGCTCACCGGCTTGGGGCCGAGAAACGCCCGGGCCTCCTCGCGCCCCAGCACGGCGAAGCCGCGGGGCTTGTCGAGGTCCGAGGCGATTTTCGCGAGAAACTTGTTGGCGGAAAGGCCGATCGACACGGTGATGCCGACCCCGGCTTCGACCCGCGTGGCGAAGCGCGCCAGCGCTTTCGCCGGAGCAAGCCCGTGCAAGCGAGCGGTGCCGGCGAGGTCCATGAACGCCTCGTCGATCGACAACGGTTCCATGAGCGGCGTGAGCTCCAGCATCATGCGGCGAACCTCGCGGCCGACGCGGACGTATTTTTCCATGTTCGGGGGAATGACCACGGCGGCGGGGCACAACCGCCGCGCCTGGAACATCGGCATGGCCGATCGCACGCCGAACGTTCGCGCCACGTAGCAGGCGGCGGCGACCACGCCCCGCTTGCCGCCGCCGACGATCACCGGTTTGTCGCGCACGCTCGGCTCGTCGCGTTTCTCGATCGTGGCGTAAAACGCGTCGCAGTCGACGTGGGCGATCGACAGCGTCGCGAGCTCCGCGTGGCGGAGCAGGCGCGGCGAGCCGCACTCGCGACAGCGCCGCACGCCGTGGGGCGCGTCCTCGAGACAATCGCGGCAGAAGCCGGACATGCGCGGCGAATCCCCCTGCGCTCGCGCGGCGATCATAGCGCCGGCCGGGCAGGGGAGGGAGGGCTCAGGGAATTTCCCGCTCCCATCGCTGGCCCGACAGGATCGCCTGGGCGCGGCCAACCTGCGCCGGGTCGATGCCCACGTGATCGGCGAAGCCGAGCAGCAGGGATTCGTCGGAGCCCAGGTATTCGAGCACGCCCGCGAGGAAGCCCGGCTGCGTGGCAGCGAGCCGCATCTGCTCCGGGCCGAGGCCGGTGAGCGCGAGAAACCGGCCGAGCCTTTCGGGCTCCGCGGCGAGATAGGTAAGTGCCTGAGTGGCCAGCGATTCCGCCGCCCCCGGATCGACCGAATCGCGCTTGTTCATGGCAATCCGTTTGCGTTTCCGTAAGAAATCGCGGCTATTCTGCACGCCGTGTCCAATGCCGCACAGCGCGTCATCGGGGCTCGGACCCGGCGGCTGGCGTTCTCTCCCAGAATCATGTCGAGTTCCCGGGAAAGCGCGCAACCGGAAGCGGGATGGCGCTTCCCGCCGACATGTCTCTCATGAAAGGCGGCGAGATGCCATTGCCAGTCGCCCGCAAGGAAACCGGATGGCCAAGACCGTCCTGATCGTGGAGGACAATGAGCTCAACATGAAGCTCTTTCACGATCTGTTGGAAGCGCACGGCTACGAGACGCTCGGCACCCGCAACGGTATCGAGGCGCTCGAATTGGCCCGCAAGCATCGCCCCGACCTGATCCTCATGGACATCCAGCTGCCGGAAGTTTCGGGCCTCGAGGTGACGAAGTGGCTGAAAGACGATCCCGAGCTCAAGGCTATTCCGGTCGTCGCGGTGACGGCGTTCGCCATGAAGGGCGATGAGGAGCGAATCCGGGAGGGCGGCTGCGAAGCCTATCTGTCGAAGCCGATCTCGGTCGGCAAATTTCTCGAAACCGTCCGTCAGTTCCTCGACGCGGCATGAGTGGAACTCGATGACGGCGCGGATCCTGGTCGTCGACGACGTGCTCGCCAACGTCAAGCTGCTGGAGGCGCGACTCACCGCGGAATATTTCGATGTCGTGGTCGCGATGTGCGGGCAGGAGGCGTTGGCAATTTGCGAGCGGGGGCTGTGCGATATCGTCCTGCTCGACGTGCTGATGCCGGATTTGGACGGCTTCGAAGTTTGCCGCCGCCTCAAAGCCGATCCGGCGACGCATCATATTCCGGTCATCATGATCACCGCGCTCGACCAGCCCTCCGACCGGGTGCGGGGGTTGGAAGCGGGCGCGGACGACTTCCTGACCAAGCCGGTCTCCGACATCGCGCTGGTGGCGCGGGTGCGTTCGTTGGTGCGCCTCAAGATGGTCACGGACGAGCTGCGCATGCGGGCGGCGACGTCGCAGGAGGTCGGAATCGGCGATCCGGTCGCCGCGGCCCTCGCCGATACCGGACGGGGCGGCCGCGTTCTCGTCGTGGACGACCGCCCGGCCTCCTATCAGCGCCTCGCGGCAACGCTGTCCGAGGAACACGGCGTCGACGTCGAGCCCGATCCGCAACAGGCGCTGTTCCATGCGGCGGAGGGCGATTACGACCTGATCATGGTTTCGCTGGGCCTGGAGCATTTCGATGGCTTGCGATTGTGCAGCCAGATCCGCTCGCTCGATCGCACCCGCAGCATCCCGATCCTGGTCATCGCCGAGATGGAGGATGCCGCCAGGTTGTTGCGGGGCCTGGAGATCGGGATCAACGATTACCTGGTGCGCCCGATCGACCGCAACGAAATGCTGGCCCGGGTCCGCACCCAGGTCCGCAAGAAGCGCTACAGCGCCCGGATGCGCGACAATATGCAATTGTCGATCGAGATGGCGATCACCGACGCGCTGACCGGCGTCTACAATCGCCGCTACATGGAGACTCATCTGGCGACGGCGGTCGATCAAGCGATGGCGCGCGGCAAGCCGCTCACCTTGCTGCTGCTCGACATCGATTATTTCAAGTCCGTCAACGATACCTACGGACACGACGCCGGCGACGACGTGTTGCGGGAATTCGCCCTCCGCCTGCGCAAATCGATCCGGGGCATCGATCTGGCGTGCCGCTATGGCGGGGAGGAGTTCGTCGTCGTGATGCCGGAGACCGAGATGGCGGTCGCGGCGGCGGCCGCCGAACGCATCCGGCGGCGGATCGCCACCGCGCCGTTCACAATCCGCAACGGCGCCATGGCGATCGATGTCACGATTTCGATCGGCATTGCGGCGCTGGCCGGCGTGGACGATCGGCCGGGAGCCATCCTCAAGCGTGCCGATCAGGCGCTGTTTCGCGCCAAACGCGACGGCCGCAATCGAGTGGCGGCCGAGGCGGCCTGAGCCCTCGGCGATCAACCATAACGCTTTACGGTGATGCCGAATCCCTGCAGACTGGGTGCGGGATTGACATTGATTTCCATGCCCGGTTGGTTAGCCTTTCGGGTGGATGGAATTATTTTTGCTTCGGACGGGCCGGCACGATCCCATTCGTGAAGAGCTTGGCCTATCCTTTTGATAACCCTACGGAATGCTCAGGTCCGCCGCATCTCCTGGGTCCGTGGGGTTCGGCCGGTCGGGGGCGGTGTGAGTGGCCTCCTCATGACACCGCTCCTGGCCGGCCACATAATTTTGATTGAAATACCTCGCCTCTGCGGGGCGCTCCGAACGCAAAGGGCGCCTCACCGGCGCCCTCGTCGAAGCGCAATCGCGACGCTCACTTGATCTTGGATTCGCGAAATTCGACGTGCTTCTTGGCGACCGGGTCGTATTTCTTCTTCACCAGCTTGTCGGTCATCGTGCGCGAATTCTTCTTGGTCACATAATAGAAGCCGGTATCCGCGGTCGATACCAGCTTCACCTTGATCGTGGTCGCCTTGGCCATATCGCAGTCCTCACAAGGAAATCGGGGCGCAGGCGCGCCGGCCGCGCGTTCGCCCGGAAGCTAGCGACCGATCGAGGATTGTCAAGCAGCACGGGCCGCGTTTTCGGTCACATCAAGCTCGCGCGCGGCCTCACAACAACTCCCGAACGAAGCGGCGATTGATCCGGCGATAGTAGGGAACCGGCAACTCGTGCCCGAATCCCGCGGCGATCCGAGCCTCGAGATCGACCAGCACGACATGGGTGATGGTCGGCAGGTCGAGCGCTTTTGCGGCCGCGATCGGCACCCAGGTGAGCTCGACGAGCTCGGCATCGGGACCGATGATGCCCTCGACGCGATGCGCGATGCACCGCGCGTCGGCGGCGAAGAAACGCGTATCGAACCGCCTTGGCCGGCCCGGCGGGGTGATGGCGCGGGCGACGAAATGCAGCTCGTCGAGGCTCGGCTGCACGCCCGCCTCCGCGAACGCGCTCCAGCAGCCGTCGGGAAATTTCGGCGCACTCGCGACCTTGGTGCCGAGGAGCAGCCCGGTCTCCTCGAATGCTTCGCGGATCGCCGCAACCGCGAGCACGCGCGCCCGGATCCGGCTCGGCCGTCGAAGCCGCTGCATCAGCCGGGCTTCGACCTGCGGGTCGAGCTGGCCGGCCACCGGCACATAGCGGTCGCGCGCCTCGACGCGCCCGCCCGGAAACACGAATTTGTCCGGCATGAACTTGTGGCCGGCGTGCCGGCGACCCATCAGCACCTTGGGGTCCGCGCTCGAGCGGTCGATCAGGATGATGGTCGCGGCATCCTTCGGCCGCAGCGTGGGAAAGCGGCCAGGTTCGGTCCTGGTCATGTCTTCTGCGAGGTCGGCCATCATCGCTCGCTGATCGGTTCAACGCTGACGATCAAGGATGTCCGCAGGATAGAACGCCGTCAGTCCTCGTTCCAGGAACGGGATCGGCAGCGCGTTCATCGGCGTTGCCTCCCGCCCGCCCGCTCGTTTCGACTGCGGATTTCGCCGCGGCCCGTCCGCGGTCCGGTTCGGCTGTCGCGGCGGCCGCGGCGCAAGCCCGGTCGGCCTTCGGACAATAGCTCGAAGCGCAGCGCGCCGGCGACCGGGATGGCTTCCACCAGCCGGACCTTCACGCGATCGCCGAGCCGATGCGTCTCGCCGCTCGCATCGCCGACCAACGCGTGCTCCGCTTCGCGGTAACGGAAATAATCGCTGCCGAGCGTTCTGGCCGGGATGAATCCGTCGGCGCCGGTGTCGTCGAGCTTGACGAACAGGCCCGCGCGGGTAACGCCGCTGACGTGGCCGTCGAACATCGCCCCGATCCTCTCCGCCAGAAAATGCGCGATCAGGCGGTCGACCGTTTCCCGCTCGGCGACCATGGCGCGGCGTTCGGCCGCCGAGATCTTGGCCCCGATCTCTCCGAGCGAGCGGACGTCCTCGCTCTCCGGGAGCCCGTCGCGGCCGAATTTCAGCGCGCGGATCAGCGCTCGATGCACGATCAGATCCGCGTAGCGGCGGATCGGCGAGGTGAAATGCGCATAGCGCCGCAAGTTGAGACCGAAATGGCCGTAGTTCTCGGCCGCATATTCGGCCTGCGACTGGCTGCGCAGCACGACCTCGTGCACCAGCTTTTCGACGTCGCTGCCTTCCACGCGCTTCAGGATGCGATTGAAATCGGCCGGCCGCAGCGCCTGGGATTTTTGCAGCGAGATGTCGAGCGTGCGCAGGAACTCGCGCAGGGCATGGATTTTTTCCAGCGCCGGCTCGTCATGCACGCGATAGATGAGCGGCACGCGCGCTCGCTCCAACGTTTCCGCCGCCGCCACATTGGCGAGGATCATGAATTCCTCGATCAAGCGGTGTGATTCGAGCCGAACCGGCGTGATGACGCGATCGACCGTGCCGTCGGGCTTGAGCAGGATCTTGCGCTCGGGGAGATCGAGCTCGAGCGGCCCGCGGTCGTCGCGCGCGCGCTTGACGGCCGCGTAGGCGGCATAGAGCGGCTCGATCACCATGGACACCAGCGGCTCGATCGCCTCGTCGGCTGCGCCGTCGGCGCCGTCCTGAACCTGCGCGTAATGCAGCCGCGCGGCCGAACGGATCAGGACGCGATGAAACGCGTGCGAGCGCTTGCGACCGTCCGCGCCGATCACCATCCGCACCGCGATCGCCGGTCGGTCGACGCCGGCCTTGAGCGAGCACAGATCGTTGGAGATGCGTTCCGGCAGCATCGGAACCACCCGATCCGGGAAATAGACGGAATTGCCCCGCAGCAGCGCCTCGCGGTCGAGCGGGGAGCCGGGCCGCACGTAGTGCGCGACGTCGGCAATCGCCACGCAAACCACATGGCCGCCGGGATTTCCCGCATCGCTGTCGGCCGCGGCATGGACCGCGTCGTCGTGGTCCTTGGCGTCGGCGGGATCGATGGTGACGAAGGGAACCTGCCGCCAGTCCTCGCGACCGCTGAGGTCGGCGGCAACCGCCGCCTCGGCTTCCGCCAGCGCCGCGCGGGGGAACACGTTGGGAATGCCGTGGGCGTGAATGGCGATCATGCTCACGGCGCGCTCGGTCTTCAGCGACCCGAGCCGCTCCTTGATGCGCGCGGTCTGCAGCCCGTAACCGGCGGATCGCGTCACTTCGGCGGCGACGAGGTCGCCGTCCTGGGCGTCCGCGGTTGCGCCCGGGGGAATGGCGAGCTCTTTTCCGAGCTGTTTCTTCTCCACCGGCGAGAGCCGGCCGCCGCCGCCGGGAAGAGCGCGGAAAATTCCCAGCACCCGGTGCTGGGCACGATCGATGACTTTGATAACCCGGCCTTGGTGCCGAATCTCGTCCGCCGCGTCTTCGACCTCCTCGGTTCGCAGCAATGCCCGATCGCCGATTCCGGCGATTTCTCCCGGCCGGCTGCGGCGCGGAACATGGATGCGGATTCTGGGCGGCGAGCCGTGGGCCTCCTCGTCCCACTCGGTGGGGACTGCAATCAGCTCGCCATCGGTGTCTCGCGCGATGACGTCGGCGAGAACCACGGAGGGCAATTTGCCGGAACGATGCAGCTTCTTGCGCCGGCGCTCGAGGTGACCCTCGTCGGCAAGCTCGCGAAGCATGTTCTTCAGATCGACGCGCTCGTGTCCGGAAACGCCGAAGGCGCGGGCGATCTCGCGCGTGCCGAGCTTGCCGGAACGAGTGCCGATGAAGGCCAGAAGCTCCGGTTTGCTGGGAAGGCCGCGTGGTTTCGATTTGTTGCCGGGCTGTTTGGCCAAAGGATCCGCCGGATCGAAGCTGCGCCGAGGCTCTCTCGTCAATCAGCCGCCTTTCGGCTTCGCATGGTCTTTCTGCCTGGTGCCCTGGGCGCGGCGGCGGGCGTGCCGGCGGGCGAACGCGATTTGCTCGAGGCGCGCGCCTTGTGCGCGCCCGATTTCCGCGACCGCGGCATCGGCCGCTTGGAAGGCGCGCCGGCCTTGGCGTCGATCAGCGCCACCGCGTCCTCGAGCCCTACCGTCTCCGGCATCTTGTCGTGCGGCAGCGTGGCGTTGACGCCGTTGTGGCTGACATAGGGACCGTAGCGGCCGTGCTTGGCAACGACGACGCCGCCCTTGACCGGATGCTCGCCCAGCGATCGCCCGGGATCCGCGCCGAACCGGCGGCCCCGCCCGCCCTTGAGCTGCTTTTCCGCGATCAGGGTCACCGCGCGGTTGAGGCCGATGTTGAGAACGTCGTCTCCCGGCTCGAGACTCGCATAGGTCTTGCCGTGTTGCACATAAGGACCGAAGCGACCGAGACCGGCCATGATCGGTTCGCCCGTCTCCGGATGGAGGCCGATCTGCCGCGGGAGGCCAAGCAGCGCGAGGGCGCGCTCGAGGTCGACGTCATCGGGCGCGAGCCCTTTGGGCAACGGCGTTCGCTTGGGCTTCTCGCCGTTGACCTGCTCGCCGAGCTGAACATAGGGCCCGAACCGGCCGCTGCGCAGCGTTACTTCGAGGCCGGTGTCGGGATCCACCCCGAGCAGCTTGACGCCGGTCTCGGCACCGCCGTTTTCCGGAGCCGTGAGCGCGCGCGTATAGCGGCAATCCGGATAATTCGAGCAGCCGATGAAGGCGCCGAACTTGCCGAGCTTGAGCGAGAGGCGGCCGGTGCCGCAGGTCGGGCATTGCCGGGGATCGCTGCCGTCGGAGCGGGCCGGAAAGATGTGCGGCCCGAGCAGCTCGTCGAGCGCCTGGAGCACGTCTCCGATCCTCAGGTCCTTGATATCGTCGACCGCGCCGGCGAAGTCCCGCCAGAAATCCCGCAACAGATCGCGCCAGGCGACCTCGCTGTTGGAGACCCGGTCGAGCTGCTCCTCGAGCGAGGCGGTGAAATCGTATTCCACGTAGCGGGCAAAGAAGCTTTCCAGGAACGCCACGACGATCCGCCCCTTGTCCTCGGGGACGAGCCGCTTGCGGTCGATGCGCACGTAACCGCGGTCCTTGAGCACGGCGAGGATCGCCGCATAGGTGGAGGGGCGACCGATGCCGAGCTCCTCCATGCGCTTGACGAGCGAGGCTTCCGAATAGCGCGGCGGCGGCTCGGTGAAATGCTGGGTGGCCGCAATGGTGCGCTTGGCGAGATTCTCGCCGGCGCTCATCGCGGGCAGGCGGCGCGACTCCTCGTCGTCGCCCTCGTCATCGCGGCCTTCCTGATAGAGCCGCAGAAATCCGTCGAACTTCACGACCGTGCCGGTCGCGCGCAAATCCAGCAGGCGCGCGCCCACCCTGGCCGAGATCTCCGCGGTCGTACGCTCCAGTTCGGCGGATTCCATCTGGCTGGCGACCGTCCTCGTCCAGATCAGCTCGTAAAGCCTGGCCTGATCGGAATCGACGAAGCGCTTCACCGCTGCGGGGCGGCGGTCGAGCTCGGTCGGTCGGATCGCCTCGTGGGCTTCCTGGGCATTCTTGGCCTTGCTCTGATACTGACGCGGCGCGCCGGGAATATAGTCCTTGCCGAAATCCGCGCCGATCAGCTGTCGGACGGCCGTAACCGCCTCATCGGCGATCTGCACCCCGTCGGTTCGCATGTAGGTGATGAGGCCGACCGCCTCGCCGCCGATTTCGACGCCTTCGTAGAGCCGTTGCGCCACGCGCATGGTATGGGCCGGCGCAAAACCGAGCTTGCGGCTGGCTTCCTGCTGCAGGGTCGAGGTGGTGAACGGCGGTTGCGGATGGCGCTTCGCCGGCTTGGCTTCGACCGAGGCGACCGCGAAGCTCGCGCTTTCGAGCGCCCGCTTGAAGGCTTCGGCTTCCGCGCCGGAACCCACGTCGAGCCGCTGGATCTTCTTGCCGTCGGCGCCGACGAGGCGTGCCTCGAATGTCTCCCCGCGCGGCGTGGCAAGAGTCGCGGCCAGCGACCAATATTCGCGCGGAACGAAACGCTCGATCTCGAGCTCGCGGTCACATACGAGCCGCAGCGCCACCGATTGCACCCGGCCGGCGGAGCGCGCGCCGGGCAGCTTGCGCCACAGCACCGGAGATAAGGTAAAGCCGACGAGATAATCCAGCGCCCGGCGGGCCCGATAGGCATCGACCAGCGCGGCATCGATGCCGCGCGGATGCTTCATCGCCTCGGTCACCGCCTGCTTGGTGATGGCGTTGAAGACGACGCGCTCGATTTCCTGCGTCTGCTTGAGCGCGCGCTTCTCTTTGAGAACCTCGAGGACGTGCCAGGAAATGGCCTCGCCCTCCCGGTCGGGGTCGGTCGCCAGGATGAGCTTCTTGGCCCCCTTCATGGCTTTGGCGATATCGGACAGGCGCTTCGCCGCCTTCGGATCGACCTGCCAGATCATGCGGAAATCGTGCTCGGGATCGACCGAGCCGTCTTTCGGCGGCAGGTCGCGCACATGGCCGAACGAGGCCAGCACCTCGTAGCCAGGGCCCAGATATTTATTGATGGTCTTGGCCTTGGCCGGAGACTCGACGACGACAACCTTCATGAAGATCCGATCCGTGGCCTGACGGTATTATGATGCTGTTCCGGCCACCAAGTTGCGGCGAACATGGGTAACTCACCCCCGCCTGTCAAATCGTTACCGGGGATCGCGCCTGAATTTGCACGTAGAATTTTGTTTGCTGTCAGCGACTTATGGCCAAATTCGGGCGCGGCCGGCGGGGCGGGTGCTTTCCCTGCCCTGGAGGAGAAGGGTCGGCAGCGAGCCTTTGGCGAGCTGCCGGGGTGGGGTGACTCGGCCTCACCCCACCCGGCGGGGCAATTGGCTGGCTTGCTTTACCCAACCGGCGAGTTGAGCTTCGTCGAGCTTGCCGGCTTCAAGCGCTCTTTGGTCTCTTCCGAGAGCGGACGGGGCCAGCGGTCGCTCGCGCCGACGTGTTCAGTGCCATGGCGGCGCGAATGAGCGCCTTCAACGCCTCTTCATCGATCTCGTCGCCCTCATGGAGATCGATGGCACGCCTGGTGTTGCCTTCGAGGCTGGAGTTGAAGAGGCCTGAAGGGTCCTTCAACGAGGCGCCCTTGGCGAAGGTGATCTTCACGACATTCTTGTAGGTCTCGCCGGTGCAGATCATTCCGGCATGGGACCATACCGGGACGCCTCCCGGGTTCGTCGGCTTCACCCATTTCAATTCCTCGACCGCTTCGGGGTCGGCCTGCTTGATGAGAATTCGGACCCGAGCGAGCGTCTCACCCCGCCAATCACTCAGCTCCTTGATTCTCGCATCTATCAGCCTGCCAGCGGACGGCCCCGAACCCTTTCGGGGCTGAGAAGGAGAATCTCCTTCTCTTCCTTCCTTCCCCCGAAGGCTTTCGGGGTTCCTCTTCTTCATGGTTGTTTTCGCTTTTTTCATGGTTGTTGTCGCTCGCCCGTCACTTGAGTGTCAATTTACAAACTAATCATAATAGATTTATAAACCAATCATGAATAATGCCACCAAACGTTCGATTCTTCGCTGTATTCACCTTATCTTTGGCATTCCGATAATCGGTTATGTTTATAGTCCGTTTGCAGAACTTCCAAACTACGCTCCCGTCGTCCGGTTTCTCTCCATTCCTGTACTTATCCTTTCGGGATTCTGGATGTATGCAGGCGTAGTCTTCGTCATCATTGGCGTTGCGCTATGGCTCGCTGTACTTTATCTGTCTGGGTATGGGGCGGCTATCGTGAGTGAGGTAGCTCTAATCGTCGGGCGGAAGATTTGGTTGGTGATTCGTGCGCGACAGTCGAAAAGATCGGCCTAACACGACGCTGCATATGAACGAGGCCACATCCACTCGGACGACCGATC
>DASWCW010000142.1:0-20777 GCA_036395835.1 Xanthobacteraceae bacterium | reverse complement strand
AGCGATCGCCTCGGTGATCGGTATCGACATCGGCAAGAACTCGTTCCACGTCGTGGGCCAAGATCAGCGCGGTGCCATCGTGCTGCGGCAGAAGTGGTCACGCGGCCAGGTGGAAGCGCGGCTCGCCAACCTGCCGCCATGGGCCAGCCCCAACCGCGCCCGCGCGCAGCTGAACCAAGCGCGTGTTCAGCGCGACCGGCTGCCACAAATCGACGTTGCGAATCTTCACCATCCCGGGCCTCCGTAATCGAACCGCGTGAACCGCGTGCCCGGCGCATCGAGGTACTCGCGGCCCGATGCCGCCTCGTGCGCCCGTTCCATCTCCTGGACGGCATGCTCCTCCGACGCGGTCGTCCGCGTCGGGCGCGACGACACCACCCGCAGCCCATGCCGGCCGGGAAGCCCGTTGTCGACGACCGGCGACTCCGCCGACGGCTGCTGGAAGGCCTCGCCGCGGTCGGCGGTCTCGACACCGACGGCGACGGACGCATCACTCGTGGTAGACACAGACGGCGAGGCCGCGTGCCTGCGGCGGCCCGCCGCCGACGCCTGACGCGGTGGGACTCGCAACCGCCGCCGGCGATCTCGTTCTCAACGCCTCATTCTCCTGCTTGAGCCACACATTCTCCGAACGCAGGGCAGCCAACTCCTCCCCAACTCGGCCAGGACTGCATATCCCGCACGAACACCCCGGCTCGCCGGGCGCGTGAACCCCCTGCCGCAACGGCGGCAGCTCCACCCGCAGCGCCTCAACCTGGTCGCCACGCCTCGCCCGATCGACCAGATACCGCAGAACGTCGAGCTCGCCGCCCGACATGACCGCCGCGCCAGGATAGGAATCGGACTCAACCGCAGCCGCCGCGACCTTCGGCGGTAGCAGCGCGCAAACCCGCGCTAGCGCGTCCGCCAGCCGCAACGGGTCGCTGTCCTTCGTCGGATTGTCGATCCGTGCCGCAAGCCGCGCGGCAAGCCGGCACGCCGCACGCCCGAGCACGTCGAGCTCGCCGCGGCCCTCGCCGATCTCGCGCTCCGCAGCCTCGATGGCGGCGGTATCGACCTTGCTCACGGCCATGGCGATGCCCTCGCGCTCGCGATCGCCTCAAGCGCCTTCTCGGCGCGCCGCAGCGCGCGTTCTGTCTGGTCAAGCTGCGCAACCGTCGCCTCGCCCGCGAAGCATTGTTCGCGAACCCGCTCGGCCAGAACGGCCAGGCTCGTGGCGCGGATCACCGCGGCCTTCTGCTTCGTGGTCAGCCCGCCCGTCGGCGCCAGCGTGCGCACGTAGCTGCGGTAACAACGCGCCCCCTCAGATTGCCAGGCGCGAGGCACCCGAACGGCCCTTTGCCGCCTTGGCGCGGCCCCGGTGACGGCTTGCATCGACACGTTTTCGGCCCTCGCGCTCGCTTCCCACCCGCTTCCCAAACGCCGCGGATATTGCCGCAGTCCTGAGCGATCCGCAAGATGCTGTTGATCCTGCGCATTTTCCCGCCCGCCGTCAGGCTGCAAACCTCAGATGAACGGCATCTAGGGGCCGCCGCGTATCCGCGCCCGGCGCCCCCGCGAGCGCGTCAGAAAATATTCCCAAGGTGGTATCGCAATATCCTATAGGCAAAGCCCGCCCCCCGCTAAACCCGGCTGAGAAGGATCGGCGCTCCGAAATCCTTTTCCCGCCATAGCGGAATGAGGTGATCAGTTAGCGCTATCCCCGAGGTGCCTGTTATCGGTGGCCAGCCGCCCGGCATCCCGATATTTGGCTCGGGATCGGCCGCGGACGTATGCTCCGCGAGTGTTGCCGTACGTTAAGCCTCGGTTCTGATCACGGCCGCTGATCCGCACCATGATCGGGTCGGGGATACCCGCGTTTCTTCCCGGCTTCCCTGGGTGCCGGCGACCCTCATGCTTTGGTTTCTTATTGGCGGTCCGGGCACTCGATCGGAGGTTTATGCAGTTGAATAAACTGCTTTTCCGGGCACCCGCCGGCCGCTAGTCTCACGTCACGGTTGTGTTAGCTCTTGCACTTCCACACGATTTTGCCGTTGCGGCGTTCGCCGGAGTCGACGACGAGGCGGGCGGCGGCCAGCTGTTGGAAGGTTTTTTCGATTTGCTCGGCGCGCTCGTCGTCATCCAAGCTCTCCCACCAAGCGTCGAACTCGTCGTGTTTGCTCATGGCGGTCATCTGCTGACCTTTCCTATTTCGGTTGATGGCCGGATGGTGATGCGCGCGCCCGGCCACAGTGCATCGCAGGCGCGCACGAAGCGCTTGACGCGGTAGAACTCGACCGAGCTCGGCACGACGGTGACGTCATCGGAGTCGGACTCGCCGAATGGCGGGATTGAGCCGGGATCGCGCATGTCAGGGCACCACCGGCCTGAGAGCGGCTGCGGGCTGCGAATTTTGCCGCGTTTTGCGGGAAGGCTTGAACGGGTTGGCTGGTCGCCGACCACGACCACGGCGGAGCGGATTGAAGCCCAGCCTATACGGCCAAAGCGCGCAGCCGGTCGCGGTGCATTTGCGGATTTCGCTCGGCTGATAGCAGCTGCAATCCGCGCATTTTGCGCGAATTACTTTCAACAGCGGCATGCGGTGGTGCCCGGCCGCTTCGAACTCGGCGGGCGAGATTTCCGACGGCAATTTGCCGAAGGTTTCGCCGTCTGGACGGCGTTCGATGAAGGTGCTAGGCGGGGCTTCCACCCTGCCGCCTTCGGCGCCGCCGCTAACAGCGCCGTTCTTTTTCATAGTCACGACACAGCCTTTCTCGCGCTCATCGAGCGCGGGTTGCGATCGGCTGTCTGTGCTGGGACTTGCTTGCGGGAGCGGCGGCGGATATTTTCTGGAGAGCGCGCCGCTGACCGTGCTGCGTCGACAGCTCGATCAGTTAATGGAAGCCCCGGGCCGAAGGCGGTCCGGGGTTTTCCATTTGAGTGCCCGAGATGACGGATGACCCGTGCTGTCTTGGGACTGCGGGGCGCTACTACCGCGACAAGGCGTTGTCGGCCTGCCACACCGCCGCCTACCGAGGCCCCGGCAAGCCGGGAGGACAGTAGGCTAAGTGCTCTCCAAACACGAAACCTAAACGACGTGCCGCCGTGGCGTCAACGCTTGCGCCGGGTCCGCGCGTCGAGCCATCGGCGATGATCGACCACGCGGATTCCGATCCTGTTCTCGCTCAGCTGCACCACGGGCGGGCCATCGCCGGAACTGATCAGCTCATAGGCATTGCGCACGGAGATCCCGGCTTGCTTCGCCCATTCGACGACCGTGAACACCCGATCCTGATCGCCGCCGACCCCGAGCAGCTGCACCCACTCGGCGAACGTCAGCCGCGTTTGTGGGTCGATCGCGTCGAGCGTTAGTGCGTTCATGATGCTTCCCTCCGGCCCCATTGCGGCGCGGCGAACTTCTTCGCGCGGCCCTCGACCACGAGACTGAGCAGGTGATCTTCCCAACGTATCAGCGCGTCGCGCTTCTCCGGACAGTAATCCCAGCGGTTATATCGCTCGGGGACGTCACCGAGCACTTTGTGGTTCTGCACGCGGTCGATTACGTGCTGTTGGATTCCGATCGACGCCATGCCGGTCGCAACGGTTCGCCTGACATCGTGAATTGTCCACGTGCTGGATTGCGCTCCGCCCGGCGTGCGCAGGTCAACGCCGAGCGACTTGCGCAACGGGCTGTTGGCGGGCAGCTTGGCGCCGAGCCGCTCATTGATCATCAGGTGCGTGTTGTTCATGCTGAGACCTTGGCCGGGCAGCGTGCCGAACAAGTGCTCGTGGCCCGGCCGCCGGGCCACGCTCCGCAGGATCTCAATCGCCGTGTCGGTCAACGGTAGGAATAACGGGATCTCGTTCTTGCTGCGCTCGGCGGGCAAGAAGAATGTGCCCTTGTCTAGATCCAGCTCTTTCCACTCCATGTCGGCGACTTCATCGCGCCGTAGCGAAGTCAGCATCAACAGGCGCAGGGCGCGCGGCCGGTCGGGAATCGCTCGCCCGTGCCCTTGTGGTTTGCCGCCCGCGAGCGCCTCGGCCTCCCACGCCAGGCACTCCTGCCAGATCACGCGGATCTCGGCCTCGTTCAGCACGCGCTCGCGCTTCTTCTCCTTCTTCAGCTTGTTCGCGCGCTGCATCGGGCTCGGGCCGGGATGCAGGCCCTCTTTCACGGCCCAACGGAAAAAGGTGTTGAGCAGCGACGCGCACCGCCCCGCAGTCGTTAGCCGTGCGCGCCTGAACTTCTTCGCGGTCCTGGCGCTGCCTTCCGCGATCTCCTTGAGCCGGAGATTGATCATCGTGTGATCGATCTCATCGACCGGCAGCTTGTGCCACGGGCCGAAGTAATCGTTCTTCGTGAGATACGGCCGGTAATTCATCATGGACGTGCCGCGCAGTCCCTCGTGCTCTTTCGCCACGACGAACAGCTCCGCCACGCTCTCGAATGTGTTCTTCGTGCTGTTCCGCGCCTCTGCCTTTGCCGCTTGCGGGTCGAGACGCTTGAGCTGGATCTTCGCCCAGGTGTCTTTCGCGTGCTTCACTGCATCGTCGAAGTCGAACACGCGCACATCGCCGATCTTAACCCTCTGGCCGCGTCCGTGCGTCTTGTGCTCGACGTACCAAGTGCCGCGCCCGCTGGGCAGCAGCCGGATCAGAAATCCGTCGAACACCTCCGGGCAGTAGTAGAGCTGATCGAACTTGCCTTCGGGCACTTTGGGCGCCTTGCCGTCACGGATGTCCCGCACGAGCTGGCGCATCTCCGAGCGCGAAATTTTCATTGGCCCTTCCCCACATTGGAGGCGCATTGGAGCCGGACGGCCCGCATTCCTGTGCGCCCGGCCGCGCGCCGTGGAACGCATGCACGACAATTCCGCTGACAAATCAGTGCATCCAGTAGCAGGCGGGTGCACGGAATTTTCCGACCGTTTTCCGTTGTAGAAGAAGCGAGATGGCGCCGACGCGTCGAGAAAGCGCCTGCGGCACGGGGACTTCTCGCGTTGTCAACTCTTTTGCGCCGCCGCGAGACAGCGCTTTGGAGGCGGCGTGGAGTGCCGCCGACCTGCAGTTTCCTGCATTGACAACCGGCCCGGACTGTGAGCCGCAGCGGGGCTTTCCTCGCCGCCGTTGACGAATCGTTAAATCGCCGAATCGTATCGTCGTGCGCTTGAGTTTGCGCTTGGCCCAAATCACCGCACGCCATCTCGTTTGTGAGCGCGCCACTGTAGGCGGACTCCGCAGCTTGATGTTCGGCATTGATCCGGGCCGCCAAGTCGGCGAGCCCGAACAACTCGGCGGGTTTCTCCTGGCGCATGGGCTCACCGGCGCCGCGTGCGCGCCTCGCGCCATCGACGTTCCTCCGCGAGCGAGATGCCGCGGCGCCTCGGGCTCAGGTGAATCACGTCGATTTCACCGGCATGCACGAGCCGGCGAAGCGTGGTCAGGCTGATGCAGTTGCGCTGGCAAAAGACCGCGAGCGACACCACGCGGTCGAGGTCGTCGCCGATGGGTGGATAGTCGTAATGCAGGGACAAGGCACACCTCCAGGGAGCGCGCCGGATCGGCCGGCACGGTGCTGCATTCGGCAGCAAACGCTTCCCCTGATGTGACAGCCCTGAAATAAAGAGGCGCGCCGCGATGCGTCAATAGGCACCGCTGCGCGCCGCTGTGGAGAGCCGGAGTTATCCCGGAGTTATGCTCGGAGCGCGATCACCTTGCGCTCGCCGCCCTCGATGATGCTGCGGACGTGAGCGTCCCAAAGCCGATAGGCCGCCTCGATCTCGCGCTGGTACGCCGCGCGGTTGTAGGTTCGCCCGACGCGATCGCCCCATCTATGGCCGAGCGCACCGTCGATGATGTGCGGCAGTTGCCCGAGTTCGCCGAGCCGGGTCGCGAAGGTTCTGCGCAAATCGTGCAGGCACCACGGCGCCATCGGCTTGCCGGCGGCGGCGATGCGCCGGTCGAGCGCGACCTTCGCCGTGTGCCAGTTCTCGAACCCGCCGCCGCCGCGCCCGCCACTGAAGAGGTGGCGACCATTGTCGAGGCGGCACGCCTTGATGCCCTCGACAATCTCGGCGGCGAGCCCGAGCAACGGGATGACGTGCGGCCGACCAGATTTCACGCGCTCGGGCGGCAAGCGGATCATGCCGTCAGCGCCGATCTCATCCCAACGCAGCCCGCCGATCTCTCGCTTCCGGCACCCGGTCAGGATCAGCAAGTGCACGATGCGCCCGTGGTCGTCGTCGCCGCAGGCGCGCCAGATCTGCCCGAGTTCCTGATCGCTCAGCACGCGCTCGCGCGGCTTCATGGGCGGCGCGTCGTTCGTGCCGATGATCGGGTTCCCCTCCATCAGCCCCTCGCCCATGCACCAGGCGAAGAACTCGCCGAGCACGGTGCGCGCCCGCGTGACGGCGGTCGGCCCGAAGCGCTCCCCCATCTCGGCGAGGTGCGCGGCGACGTCCCGGCGCTCGATCTTGTGCAATGGCACGTCATGGAACCTTGCCGCCCGGCGCTGCAAATGCAGCTCGACCGGCTGGTAGCTGCGCGGCCGCACGGAAGCTTTCTTGCGCGCCAAGTAGCGCGCCAGGTGCGCGCCCATGGTGTGGGCAGCCCGGCGCTTCGCCTCGATCTTCTCGGCGTGCGGGTCGGCGCCGAGCGTGAGGGCAGCCAACAGTTTCTTCGCGGCCCGGCGGGCCTGGTCGGGATCAAGCACGCGTGCATCGCCGAGCGATGGCCGGCGCTGGCCCGCCCCGGAGCGATACTGCACGACGAACTTCTTGCTGGCGCCACGGCAGCGAACTCCGAAGCGCGGCAGATCATCGTCCCAGTAGATCACATCGGCCTTGCCCTGGTCCTCGGGCAAGGGCAGGGTCGCGATCGTCGCCTTTGTCAGTCTCATCTGAGGATCCCCCCGTTTTGGGAAGCAGCCGGCAGCGGGAAGCAGTTGGGAAGCACTCTCCTGCTTCCCGCTGGCGCGTCCCGGCCGCCTCACGTCTGAGATATAGCGCGTTGCTCCCGAAAAATAAAGCCTCGTGGCGCTTCCCGGCGCTCTACGACGCAATGTCAGGCAGATCTTTCATGTTTGATCCCGCGGATTGGCACCGTTCGCGGCCCGCTGCGTATCGGCTACACCCGTGAGCATCGCCCTGCCCCGGCCGGCCGCTGGGCCGCCGTTCAGAATCGATTCCTCGCGCGCGATCCTGCTCGGCTTCGCGGCCATCCTGTGCGTGCTGATCGTGCTGCCGCTGTCGTGGATCGCCTATTACAGCGTCACGGATCGGACCGGCGCGCTCACGCTCGACAATTTCCGCCGGCTGGCGACCGATCCGGTCTTCGTCGACCCGCTGATCACGACCCTGATCGTGGCGGTCAGCGCCGCGCTATTGTGCTGCGTCGTCGCCGCGCCGATGGGCTGGCTGGTCGCGCGCACCGATTTGCCGCTGCGGCGGACCATCCGCGCGTTGGTGACCGCCTCGTTCGTCACCCCGCCGTTCCTCGGCGCGATCGCCTGGGAGCTGTTGGCCGCGCCCAACAGCGGCCTGCTCAATCAGCTCTATCGCGCGCTGTCCGGCCGGGAAGCCGACGAGCACCTCCTCAATATCTATTCGCTGCCGGGGCTGATCTTCGTGCTGGCCTGCTACACGTTCCCCTATGTCTTCGTGCTGGTCGCCAATGCGCTCGAGCGCATTCCCGGCGATCTCGAGGATGCCTCCGCGATTCTCGGCGGCGGCACCTGGCATACGGCGCGCCGGGTAACGATCCCGCTGGCGCTTCCCGCCCTCATGGCCGGCGCGCTGATCGCGTTCCTGCAGGCCATGACCCTATTCGGCTCGCCGGCGATCCTGGCGCTGCCGGCCGGCTTCCATACCATGACCACGAAAATCTGGAGCTTGTTCCAATATCCGCCGAAGCCGGAGCTCGCCGCCGCGGCGTCGCTGCCGCTGCTGCTGCTGACGATCGTGCTGCTGCGCGCCGAGCATCTGATCCTCGGCCGCCGCGGCTACGCGGTGCTGGGCGGGCGGCCCGGGGATGCCCGGCTCATCCGGCTCGGCGCCGGCAAATGGCCGGCGCTCGCGTTGTGCTTTCTCGTGCTGCTCAATCCGGTGTTCCTGCCCTACGGGGCGCTGCTCAATGCGGCGTTCTCGCCGGTGGCGACGCAGCTCTCGTCGCTCCACAGCTTCACCCTGCACAACATCGAGTTCGTGTTCTTCGAGCTCTCGACGACCCAGCTCGCCTTGAAGAATACGTTCCTGCTCGGGGTGCTGGCCGCAACGCTGGGCACGCTGCTCGCGGTGGTCATCGCGTATCTCACCACTCGCCGGGCGATCGCCGGATATCGCGTGCTCGGCTTCCTCGCCACGGCGCCGGTCGCGATTCCCGGCATCGTGCTCGGAGTCGGGCTGTTCCTCGCCTACACCCGGCCGCCTTTCGTTCTCTACGGCACGCTGTGGATTCTGCTCATCGCGTTCGTGACGATCAGCCTTCCGGCTGCCTACCAACAGCTGCAGTCCGCGATCCGCACGGTGCATCCCGAGCTCGAGGACGCGGGCCGCATCCTCGGCGCGACGCGGCTGCAGACGCTGCGCCATGTCACCGCGCCGCTGCTGCGCGGCGGCGTGATCGCGACCTGGTGCTTCATCTTCGTCGGCGTGATTCGCGAGCTCTCGGCGGCGATCATGCTGTTCACCTCGCAGACCAAGGTCGTCTCCGTGCTGATCTTCGATCTCAACGAAAGCGGCGATCTCGGCGCCATCGCCGTGCTGGGCCTGATGATGCTGGCGATCACCTATGCCATCGTCGTCCTGGTGAACCGGATTCCCGGATTCGGCTTCGGCGTCCGCATGCGCAACCATTGACGCCGTCGATGACTTCCTCCCGTGCCGAGCCGAGCGTCGCCGAGCAGCTGGCCGAGCGCATCGCCGCGCTCGATCCCGCGGTCATCCCCGAAAGCGTGCGGCGCAAATGCGAGGACCTGCTCCTCGACGTGATCGGGCTGTGCATCGCCGCCCGGCAGTCCGATTACATCGCAAGCGCGCTCGCTGCTTGCGACGACGACGGGCCGTGCACGGTGATCGGGCAGGCCCGGCGGCTGAGCGCGGCCGGCGCGGCCTTCGTGAACGGCACGGCGGCGCACGGCGAGGATTTCGACGACACCTTCGAAGGCGGACCGGTGCATGCCGGGGCCGTGATCGTTCCGGCGGTGCTCGCGGCCTGCGAGCGGCATGCGCGTTCCGGCGCAGCGGCGGCCGTCGGAATCGCGGCCGGCGTCGAGACGCTCTGTCGCCTGAGCCTCGTTGTGCCCAAGGCGATCCATCGCGCCGGCTTTCATCCGACCGCCGTGCTCGGCCCGATGGCGGCCGCGGCGGGCGTGGGCGCGGCGCTCGGTCTTGGCGAGCGGCAACTCGTCGATGCGCTGGGGGCCGCCGGCAGCATGGCGAGCGGGATCATCGAGTATCTGGCCGAAGGCGCCTGGACCAAGCGCCTGCATCCGGGGTGGGCGGCGCAATCGGGCTTGCGCGCGGCGCTGCTGGGGCGCGCGGGATTTTTCGGTCCGTGCACGGTGTTCGAAGGCGTTCACGGCCTCTTCAACGGCTTCGCGCATGCGCGCGACGGCGATTACGCGGCGCTGGTCGGCGATTTCGGCAAACGCTGGGTGCTGGAGACGCTCGCCTTCAAGCCGTATCCTTGCGGCACCATGATCCATCCGTACATCGACTGTGCGCGCCGGCTTAACGCGCGCGGCGTGCCGCCCGGCGAGATCGAAGCGCTGATCTGCGAAGTCGCGGACGCAACGGTGCATCGGTTGTGGGAGCCGCTGGCGGAGAAGCAGCGGCCGCCGAACGGCTACGCGGCGAAATTCAGCACGCCGTATTGCATCGCGGCCGGCTTCGTGCACGGCGGCGTCGGACTCGATGCGTTCAGCGATGAAGCGGTGCGCAATCCGGCCGTCCTCGGCGTCGCGGCAAAAGTGCGCTACGTGATCGATCCGCAAAACCCCTATCCGGCGAACTATACCGGCCACATCCGCGCGCTGCTGCAGGGCGGCCGCATCGTCGAAGAACGCCAACCGCATCTGCGCGGCGGCGGCCGGGAGCCGCTCGATCGCGCCGAGATCGAGGCGAAATTCTTGCGCAACGCACGCCACGGCGGCTGGCGCGACGAGCAAATTGCCGCGGCGCTCGGGCTTTCCCGCACGCTGTGGGACGGCGCGGTCGAGCTTACGCTCTTGCGCGGCAGGGTGTGAAAGGAATTTGATGCCCGCACGCAACGAGCTTGCTGGTCGCGTCGCCGTCGTGACGGGGGCCGGACGCAACATCGGTCGCGCCATTGCGCTCGAGCTCGCCGCCGCCGGCGCCGCCGTCCTCGTCAACGCGCGCTCAAACCGCGAAGAGGCGCAGGCGGTGGTGCGCGAGATCGAAGCCAAGAACGGCCGGGCGCTCGCATGCCTCGCCGACGTCGCCGACGCCGAGGCGGTCGAGACCATGATGGCCGCCGCGGTCGAGCGCTTCGGCCGCATCGATATCCTGGTCAACAACGCCGCGCTGCGCCGCGAACAGCCGCTCGACGAAATGGGCTTCGACGATTGGCGCGAGATCCTTGGCGTGATCCTCGACGGCGCGTTCCATTGCGTGAAAGCCGCGCTGCCGCAGCTGCGCGCGGGCGGCGCCGGCACCATCGTCAACATCGGCGGACTGAGCGCGCATACCGGCGCCAGGCATCGCGCGCACGTCGTCACCGCCAAGGCCGGCCTCGTGGGCTTCACCCGCGCGCTCGCCCATGATCTCGCCGCCGACCATGTGACCGTGAACTGCCTCGCCCCGGGCCTGATCGGCACCGCCCGCGCCGCGGCTGCGCCGGAGCCCGCCCACCACCGGCTCCATGACACGCTCACCGGGAACCGCGGCACGCAGGACGACATCGCCGCGACGGTGCGTTTCCTGTGCGGCCCGGACGCGCGCTACATCACGGGGCAGACCTTTCACGTCAACGGCGGCGCGTTCCTGGGGTGAATGGGCGTGCGCCGGAAGGGGCGATTGCAGTTGCTTCGCGCCCGCCCCCCAGTCTAACTAGACGCCAACGAGATCGAGTTTCAGGGAGAAAACGATGGCCATCGCCAGGACGGCGGACCGCGCAGAGCCGGCCGCTACGCTGCGTGCTCGGAGCTTCAGCGCCATAGTCGCCGGCGCGGTCGCCGGCCTCGTTCTGGGCTTTCCGTTCGCGGCACAAGCGCAGCAGCCGATCGTCATCAAATTCAGCCACGTCACCACGCCCGACACGCCGAAGGGAAAGGGCACCGAGAAATTCAAGCAGCTCGCCGAACAATACACAAGCGGCAAAGTCAAGGTCGAAATCTATCCGAACTCTCAGCTCTACAAGGACAAGGAGGAGATCGAGGCGCTGCAGCTCGGGGCGGTGCAGCTGCTGGCGCCGTCGACCTCGAAATTCGCGCCGATCGGCATCAAGGAATTCGAGGCGTTGGACCTGCCGTTCATCTTCCCGGACGAGGCGGCCTATTTGAAGGCCACCAAGGGTGTGATCGGCAAGGCGCTGCTGCAAAAACTCGACAGCAAGGGCATCACCGGCCTCGCGTTCTGGGACAACGGCTTTCACATGATCTCGGCCAACAAGCCGCTGCGCAAGCCGAGGGACTTGCAGGGGCTGAAGATCCGCATCTCGGGGTCCAAGGTCGCGGACGCCTATCTGCGCGCGATGGGCGCCCTGCCGCAGATCATCGCGTTCTCCGAGCTTTATCAGGCGCTGCAGACGGGCGTGGTGGACGGCTGCGAAAATACGCCGTCGAATTATTATACGCAGAAATTGCACGAGGTGCAGAAGCACATCAACGTCATGAACCATGCGCACCTGTCCTACGCGGTGATCGCCAACAAGAAGTTCTGGGACGGGCTGCCCGCCGATATCCGCGTCAAGCTGGAGCAGGCGATGCAGGAGGCGACCGATTACACGAATTCGATCGCGAGCAAGGAGAATGCCGACGCGCTCGCGGCCATCAAAGCTTCTGGCAAATCCGAGGTGTACGCACCGACCAAGGAGGAACGCGAGGAGTGGAGGCAGGCGCTTGTTGCGACCTACAAGAGCGTGGAATCCCGCGTCGGAAAGGACATCATCGTGGCCTTGCAGAAGGAAACTGCCGCGGTTTCGCAATAGGCTGCGTCAAACGCGGGGTGGAGCGCGGCGCCGGCAGCCGAGATTTCCAGCAGCCGTGCCGTCGACGATGCAATCATGGTCCTGAAAGTTCTCGATCATCTCGAGGAATGGATCATCTCCTTCCTCATGGCTGCGGCGACGATCATCATTTTCGTCGCCGTCGTGCATCGCTACGCCTCGGGCTACGAGCTGCTGTTTCCCTACGCCAGCCAGCTCGATTTCTCGTGGGCGCAGGAATTGTGCATCTACATGTTCGTGTGGATGGCCAAGTTCGGCGCCGCCTACGGCGTGCGGACGGGCATCCACGTCGGCGTCGATGTCCTGGTCAACCGCCTGCCGGCCGCCAAAGCCCGGCGCGTCATCCTGTTCGGGCTGTTGTGCGGCGCGCTGTTCACGGGCGTGGTCGGCACGCTCGGGGGGATCTTCGTCTGGCACATGTCGGAAACGGGCCAGCAATCGAACGACCTCGAGGCGCCGATGTGGATCGTCTATCTGGCGGTTCCGCTCGGCTCCTATCTGATGTGCTTCCGGTTTCTGCAGGTCGCCTGGCATTTCTTCCGCACCGGCGACTTGCCGCATCACGAGGCGGCGCATGTCGAGGGCGTCGAGGCGCCGGAGCCGGTCGAGCCGGTCCCGATCTTCCCGGCGGCCGGTCAGGAGACCAAGCGCGACGGCCGCGGCTTGTCGGCGGCGCTGATTTTCATCCCGGTGCTGCTGGTCGGAATCTGCTTTCTCGCCAAGTTCGGGTTGATCGAGGTCGGTCCGGGCACGCGCTCGCTCCTCATCTTCGCGCTGCTGATCGCCCTGATGATGACCGGCATGCCGATCTCGATCGCGCTCGGTCTCACCGTGCTCACCTTCCTGTTCACGCTGACCCAGGTCCCGATCGAGGCCGTGGCGCTGAAGCTTTTCACCGGCATCGAAAGATTCGAGATCATGGCGGTGCCGTTCTTCATTCTCGCCGGGAATTTCCTGACGCACGGCGGCGTGGCGCGGCGCATGATCGCCTTCGCGACGGCGATGGTCGGCCATTGGCACGGCGGGCTGGGGCTCGCCGCCGTCATGGCGTGCGCGTTGTTCGCGGCGGTGTCGGGCTCCTCGCCCGCGACCGTCGTCGCCATCGGCTCGGTGATCCTGCCGGCGATGGTGGCGCAGGGCTTTCCCAATCGGTTCGGCGCCGGCGTCGTCACCACCGCGGGCGCGCTCGGGATTCTCATTCCGCCGTCGATCGCCATGGTGCTCTATGCGGTGTCGACCAACGCCTCGATCGGCAAGCTGTTCATCGCCGGCATTGTGCCGGGGCTGATGCTCGCCTCCATGCTCGGCGCTACGACCTGGTATCGCGCCTACAGGAACGACTACCCGCGCATGCCGCGCGCCTCGTTCCGGCAGCAACTCGACACGTTCCGCAAATCGATCTGGGGCTTGTTGCTGATCGTCGTCGTCATCGGCGGCATCTACACCGGCCTGTTCACGCCGACGGAGGCCGCGGCGATGAGCGCGGTCTATGCCTTCGCGGTTGCCGTGTTCGTCTACAAGGACCTGCGCCTGAGCGAGGTGCCGCGGGTGCTGCTGTCGTCAGCCAACATGAGCGCCATGCTGCTCTACATCATCACCAACGCGGTGCTGTTCTCGTTCCTGATGACGCACGAGAACATCCCGCAGGCGATGGCGGCCTGGATGATCGAGCAGGGGCTGGGCTGGATCACGTTCCTGCTGGTGGTGAACCTGCTGCTGCTGCTCGCCGGCAACGTGATGGAGCCCTCCTCGATCATCCTGATCATGGCGCCGATCCTGTTCCCGGTCGCCATCAAGCTCGGCATCGATCCGATCCATTTCGGGATCCTGATCACGGTCAATATGGAAATCGGCATGTGCCATCCGCCGGTCGGCCTCAATCTCTATGTGGCGTCCGGCATCGCCAAGATGGGCATCAGCGAGCTCACCGTGGCGGTATGGCCGTGGCTGCTGACGATGCTCGCGTTCCTGGTGATCGTCACCTATTGGCCGGGGCTGTCGTTGTTCCTGCCGAAGCTGCTGGGGATGTAGGGAACTCCGGCCACACCGGTTGCGCGGCGGATTTTGCCGCGGCGCTTGCGGCGTATCATATCACTTCACCTCGAAGTTGGCCTCCGTCAGCTTGCGGTCGCCGTACCATACCTCGAACCTGTTCGTTCCGATCACGTCCTTCCAATCCATGACGCGCACCCCGTTCCAGGTCTTTTTTCCCAGCGTGCGATCCCAAAACGAGGTGTCGCTGGTTCCGTCGGGATGCATTCTGATGACCTTGATTTTCACGTTCGTGCCCACGGGACTTCCGTCGAGATACCACCAGAAACCGACCCGCGGGAGACCGTCGTCGAATTGGCTCACCTCATAGTCGCTGCTGACGATGACGTTGCCGCGCTTTATCAGCTTGTAGCCGGTGGAGATCGTCTTTCCGCTTTTTTCCTCGGTCTTCAGCTGGGCCGAGTAAATGCCCTGCTCGAGCACGCGGGCCCCGGAGACGTTCTCGGCGTGAGCCGGCCCGAAAACGAGCAACCCCAGTATGGCTGCCAAAACGACGATGTTTTTCCCCACAAGTCCTCTCCATTTTGCTTCGCACGAGACGCTGGCCGCCCCCGGGCCCTCCCCGGGCCGCGCGCACTTTAGCCAATTTTCCTTCCACGACGCCACCTCGGCCGACGACGTGAGGCAGGCCCGAGAACGGTCAGAAATGGGCCGAGCTTTCGCGGGTGGACCAGAACAGCCGACCCCGACCATACAATGGTTATTGTCCAGCTTTCCGCGCGAGCGTACCCCAGGCAAGAATGAGCTCGTTCTGAAAAATGCCAAACCATTTCAAACCGATGTTTTCGCCCACGCGTGTCAGGGTGATGGTACCATCCGGGCAGCGCCCCCCTTTCTCGCCCTGGCCACGAGTGATCACTTCCACAAAAAAGGCGTAGCTCGGCGACGTGCCGATGCGGTTTAGTTTTCCTTGACATCCAAGCTCGGGATAAACGGACTCGGCCCCCTTCGCGGTAATGGTGAGCACAATGGCATATTTGGATTCGCCGCCGCTTTTTGTCGCCGCTCCCCCTGCGACTTGAGTCAGCGTGCCAGACCAGATTCCGTCGATCGCCGGGCCCTTGGCGATTGGTCGCGCAGCAGGCTGCGCGGTCGCCGGATCCTCTCGTGCGGGAAGCGATTGTTGTGCATCGGCCGTGACGATCGGCGTGAGCCCGATAACGACCAAGGCGAAAGCGCATGTTCGCTTCATGCGGAATTCTCACCGCGGCTCAGCAGCGACCTGGTGACATTACCCCTAAAATGCTTCCCTTGGTAGCCGCCAAGCCCGGCCGGCATCGGCGCGGGCCCCGGAACCGGCCGGCGCCGAATCAAGTTATCCCGGCCAGAATTCGACCTCCGGCGCCAAATCGTCGGGCCCCGCGCAGGATAGCCAAGCGTCGGATCCAAAGGCCGCTCGGTACCGGGCGGCCTTTTCATGCTGCGTGTGCCGCCGAAGCTCCCGTCATTGGGGAAATCGTCGGGTGGCTCGGGTCCTTCCTTCCGGCCGATTGGTTTTGCGGGAACCTGTTGCAGGACAGCCACCTAAGCGCCGGCAACCCTGATAAGCTCCCTGCGCCCAATTGCCTTGTCATCAAGGATAATCATGCCGAGATTTGCGCTGGCCGCGGCCGTTATCCTAGCCCTGAGTGGTACGGCCGCAATGGCTGCCGACTTGCCGGTTAGTGTTGCGGCCGGGCCGCCTCCGCCTTGGCCCCGAACATGGGACTGGAATGGGTTCTACGGCGGGATCAATGCTGGATTTAGCTTTGGGCGTGCGCGGGACACGTGGAATATTCCTACGGTGTCGGTTACGGGTGTGGACGCCGAGAAATTCAGCGGTCCGTTAGGCGGAATTCAAGCTGGGTGGAATTGGCAATATTCGGTTTTCCTGGTCGGGTTCGAGGCGGATATCGATTTCGGCGCTGAGAAGGCGAAGCAAGCAACCTTCAATTCCGCATTCACGACTACTCCAGTGCAGGGCACGGTCTCCGTTACGCACTCGGGCACGATCAACTGGTTTGGAACCGTGCGGGGCCGGTTCGGCGTTGCTCTCGGGCCAGCCCTCTTTTACGGGACGGGAGGCTTGGCTTGGGCTGCCGGCAAAGAGCACGTCGCCGGAACTGCAACGAATGCGGGTGACGGTTCCACCGCAGTGTTGATCCAACCGTCAAGCCTCAACCCGATCATGCTTGGTTGGACCGCTGGAGGCGGTGCCGAGGTGGCTTTCTGCAATAATTGGACTGTCAGGGCCGAATATTTGTTTGCTGATTTGGGCACGACAAGGAGAGGCTTTATTACGCAAGGAGCCTTTGCTGTACAAGGCACCACATTGATACCGGCAGGCTCGGGGACCGTCAGCATGAGGACAACGGATAATATCGTACGGCTTGGCTTGAATTACAAATTTGCGCCCTTCTGAGAACGCCGGGCTGGGCGGCCTTTTTCATCTGTCGATCCTCGAAGGCGACGATAAGCTCGTGAAGAACGGCCTCGACGTCGTCTGACGGAGTGCAAACGAAGCCCGAGGCACTCCGACGCTAGACTAGCGCGACCTTTCCCGATCCGTGATCCGGCTCGCGGCGGCTATTGCCTCGCGCGTGCGATACGCAGGTACGATGCGCCGTGCCCACGCGCACCCTTCCAGATCCGCGTGGGCAAATCGCCCGTTCACTTGCGCATCCACGGCGTCATCGGAGAATTCAGATAGAACGGTACCATCATGTCGACGACCTTGCGGATGCCGCTTGCACTTGGATGCGTGCCGTCGCCGTCGAAATCAGCCGGAAGCCAGGTCAGCCCGTCGCTGCGCGGGGTCGCGCCCGAGGCCCAGAAATACGGTCCTCAATCGATCCATGGCGCCGCCGAATAGCTGAGGTCGCCGGCAGTCGGGTCGATGCCGCTGCCTCGCATCTGATTGATCTGTGCCCAGATCGCCCATTTGTTGCCGAAACCGTACTCGTAGACGTAGGGCTCGGGGTTGAGCTTGATCGTCGCGTAGCCGGCATAGATGCGGCTGTGAACGAACATCTGCTGAAGGTGCCGATACCGCTTCCTGACATAGCGGGCCACTTGGCCGAACAGGTATTCGTAGCGGCAGACATCTACCGCCGACGCCGGCGAGCACACGGATGTCGAATCGAGTGAAACGGTCGGATCGGCGTTCACGTCTTTCCACAAGATCGCCTGCACCTGCGCCTCGGTATAGCCTAGCTTCGCAAGCAGCTTCCTGCAGTTGGTGTAGAGCCCGGTGGAGTACGGACGTTGCGCAGCATCGCTCGTCCAGTACTTCGTGACTGCCCCGCTCACCGCGCAATCGACGATCGCGACCCTCGGATTGAAATTCGGGGCCGCCGAGATCGTCGGAACGAATGTGCCGGAATTGCACGGCTGGCCGCCGCACATCTCCATGGTCCAGTTCGACATCCCGATGGCGATCACCACGATTTTTCCGGCGGATGCCGGATTGCCTCTCGTGTCGAGCGGCCGGATTTTTGCGGCAAAACCAATCCCGTCCGCGGCGTGGTCCGATGGCGAAACGTTCGAGCCCTGGTACAGCATCCCCGGAAATGCCCCGAGGTAAAGCGCGGTGCCCATGTCGGTCAGCGGCGTCGCCGAAAATTGCGCACGCGCCACCTCCGCGAACAGAAACGGCGCAAGCAAAGCGAAAGCGATTTGTGTTTTCATGTTGCGACGCTGCGCCCCTCCGCGTTTCCGCCCGCGGGCCGGCGGCCGTAATTCCAGCATAGCTCGCCTATCCGGGCCTAGGTGTATCGCCGCGCCTGTTGTCGGTAGCACTTGGATTGTCCGGGTTAGGCGGCACATACGTTGTCCGGTTCCCGGAGGCCCGCTTCCGTCCATTCCGCAGCAAGGCCTCGGCTATTGCCTGGGACCCCGGCGCGGTTTACCTATCGGCGGTACGGGGCCACGTGGCGGAGTGGTTACGCAGCGGTCTGCAAATTCTGTCGCCGCAATCCCGGTTAGTCCCGAGCTAGACCTAAACGTACTGAAACGCTTGGCAAAAACGAACCCAGCGGCGTTCTCCATACGTTTCGATCCCGGCTCGTCCCAAGCTGTTGGGTAGCAAATTCGGTAGCAATGGACACCGATTGTTCTCCGGTCTTCGCCGCACGTTTGGCATTTCGGGCGCGCTGCCCATCACCGACGACTGCTGCCCTCCAGGATGGGGGTTGGCACGGAATACGTGGGGGTTTTGGAGCGGAACACCCTCAATACAAGTGGAATCATTGAGGCTCCGGCCACCCGCTACGCTGAGCGATCCTTCTTGCCCCGGAGCGTCCATTCGATTGCACGCAATTGCAGATCGGACCGCCTATCTCGACAGTTATGGCCCATGAAAAATTTGGGCTGCACCGGTCCGCAAGCCCGTGAACTTGAGATCAGGGAACCCGCCTGAAACTTGTCTCGTTTGACGATGGGTGACCAAAGTTGGACCTGCCGCGATGCGTCACGTCCTTGTCTGCGCTTTGACCGCACTCCTCGTTGGAGCAACCCTGTCGGTCCCTGCATACGCGCGGCAGCGAGGAGCCCATCACGGTCACCGCGGGTCAGAATCAGTCGGCTTCGCGCTGAGGAGCTTCGGCGGCCCTGAGGGTTGGTCGAGCTACGTCAGTCCGGAGATTGATACCGCGGTCGAGTACCCGTCCAACGTCTTCTCCGTCAGGGACGACTCGTCAGAGCGGGAATCGGAAGCGCTCTTCCGCACTACAGACGGCCGCGCGAAGATGAGCGTGTACTCTCTGCCCAACGACGGGCGGGAGAGCCCCCGCTCGTACATCAACCGCCACCTCCGCATCGACCGAAGCCGTCTCACCTATGAGAGGATCACCGACAAGTTCTTTGCCATCTCCGGGACGCGCGACGACCTCACCTTCTACAGCAGGTGTAACTTCGTGCCGAAGCCGAACGGGACGATGCACTGCGTGTACCTCGAGTATCCGGAGCGGGAAGAGAGGGCCTGGGACGGCATCGTGACGAGGATCAGTCGCTCACTCAGGGCTCTTGAAGTCAAAGCAGAGGGACGGTGAGTCTCGCTGACGCTGGGCGCCAGAACACGCCGCACGCAAAGGCCGCCAGAGTGTCCTGGAGACCCGCTCACATTCCTGGAAAAAAGCCACCCACACCCGGTTTCAATCCCGCATAGCGTAACCGAGCCGCTCCAGCGGGGGACACGCAACCGATAGAATCAGTGAACGCGCGCGAGTGCTCGGAAATGGCTGCCCCGACCCGCGGGGTTCTGCATCGCGTCCGGGCGTGCTGGTCTTCCCGCCCAGAGCTATCCGCCGGGCACCCCGACCGGATACTCCCACCTTGCGTGCAATTGATTGCAATGGAGATGTAGGCTCACTCGCCCCGGCGACCGCCGGCAAGACTTTGGGGGTAAGTTCGGCTCGAGCTGGCCGATTACCCCGGCCAAACGCCGCAGAGCTTCGCGATGCCAGGCGAACCTCGCGGACCCCTCAGGGCCGTATGCCGTCTCGGTCCCCACAGCAGGCGCCCCCTTTCGTCGCTATTCCGCCGAAAACCCCGTGGCCATTCCTGCGCGCGGCTGCATTCCAGGGTCGTCTATGGCCCCCTCATGTGGAATCGCAGAGCGGCGGCAGCGCATGGCTCGCGGCAAAGTCGGCGTTGCGTTCTGCGGCTTCAGCCTGCCGCAACCGCGCGCGTGACGCCGATTCCAGCCCGCATTTCTCCACGTGGGCGGATCGGTTGATGACCTGCAGATTGGGCACGCCCCAATAGATCAGCACTGCCGGCCAGGCTCGCTCTGCCCGCTCGCCGCGCCAGACCTGGAACAGCGGCACGCGGTGATCGACCTCCGCGTCCTTGGCGAGCCGCGCGCCGGTCAAAGCGCAACGGTGGTTCTGTAGACGTCGCAAATGCCGAACGTGGTCGCTCGGCGCCGTCCACAGCTTCCAGGCCGCGACGCAGCAAGCGTGCCAGCTCGCATTGCGGTTGGGACCCCAGATCGCGATGCCATCCGAACCGGAACACCGGCTGGCCGTACACACAGCAATAGCCTGGCCTCTTGGCATGGGCCTTTTCGCGAAACGGCGCCGGCGGCGCGCGAAACCCGAGCGGTGCCCCCGACGATATTTGCCAGACCCAGCCTTCCGGCGCGCCGCTCAACGCCGCGAGCGCGCGGGCGAGCTTGTCGGCCCGGATCGGATGCTGGCGCCAATAGGATTCAACGGCGCGGCGCGGGGTCGGCGGAATGAACGGGCGGGCGCGGGCATGCAACAACACGGATGCCGGAAAAATCCCCGGAAGATTGCGCTGCAAGCGAGCGAGCGCCTTGGCGTTTCGTTGCGCGCGCCACGCGGATTGGGCCATGTGGATTCTCGGTTGGGCGATACTGCGGCCCACGATCCCACTGAAGCGTTGCCAATCCGTAGCCGCGGCGGCGTGCTACGGGCAGCGCTGTGGCGCGGGGGAGGGAGAAGCGGCGTGCTGGCCGGTCTCAGCTGATGGAAGCCGCAATTCTGCGCTAATTTCGTGCCGGATTGCCGCCCGCCGACCCGCACCCAGGAGCGTCCACGATGACCGTTTCGGCTGCAGCGTCG
>DASWCW010000141.1:0-30222 GCA_036395835.1 Xanthobacteraceae bacterium | reverse complement strand
CATCGCGTATTCGTTGCGGCGGTCATGTCCAACAAAGTCGAAGTTTGGAATCCGGGCGAGATCGCCCGGCGGTGGCGCGAGTTGGCCGAGCGCCGACGTGCGCATTTCGTCGAGCTCTACAGCAGCGGGCGTTGGCGCCGCTATTACACCGAGCAGGAATTCCTGACTTGCGTGCGCAACGCCACGGCCGACATCGAATCCTGGGGTGCATTGGCCGGTCCGGAACTGCCCGTGCTAAGAAAAGCCAGCTGAAGCCGCGATTGGGCCGGTCGGCATCGCATGGCGGATTTGACCCCGCAGGAACGCAGCATCATGGATTGGCTCGCCGCGCAGCGGCCGGCCATGCTGGCCTTGCTCGAAGCGCTGGTGAACACCGACAGCGGCAGCTACGACAAGCCCGGGGTTGACGCGGTCGGCGAGCGTTTGCGTGGTTTTCTGGAAAACCAGGGCATTGCCCCCGATGTGATCCGCGACGATCGCTTCGGCGATGCCCTGCGCGCGAGCGTCGGCAGCGGTCCCAACACCACGATCCTGCTGATGGGGCATCGCGATACGGTGTTCCCCAAGGGCGAAACGTCGCGCCGGCCGTTTCGGATCGAGGGCGAACGGGCCTATGGGCCGGGGGTGGCCGACATGAAGCCGGGCCTGGTCATGAACGCGTTCGTGCTCGCCGCATTCGCGAAATTCGGCGGCGCGCCGGCGCCGCTGGTCGGTCTCTTCACCGGCGACGAGGAGATCGGGTCGCCGTTCTCCCGCGCGGTGATCGAGGCAGAGGCGCGCCGCGCCCGCGCGGTGTTCAACGCCGAGCCCGGCCGGCCGAGCGGCGCCGTCGTCACTGCCCGCAAGGGCGGGGTGTTCATGCAGCTTGCCGTGACCGGCAAGGCTGCGCATTCCGGCGCCAATTTCGAGCAGGGGATCAGCGCGATCGAGGAGCTCGCGCGAAAGATCGTCGCGCTGCATGCGCTCACCGACGTTGCGCGCGGGATCACCGTGAACGTCGGCATCGTGCGCGGGGGCCAGACCGTCAACACCGTTGCGCCGTCGGCACAAGCCGAGGTCGACCTGCGATTCCTCACGCGCGCCGATCGCGACGTGACCATGACGAGAATCCGATCCATCGTGGACACGAGTTACGTGCCGGGCACCAGTGCCAAGCTCGAGATTTTCGGCGAATTCCTGCCGCTCGTCGAAACGCCGGACGGCAAGCGCCTCTACCGCCATTATGCCGAATGCGCCGAGGCGTTGGGCGTGAATGTTCCGGCCGAGTTCACCGGCGGCTGCGCCGATTCCGGCTTTGCGGCGAGCGCCGGCGCGCCGACGCTTTGCGCGACCGGGCCGGTCGGCGGCAAGGCGCACACCCCGGAGGAATATCTGGAGCTCGATTCGATCGTGCCGCGCGCGCAGGCGCTGGCGATGGCGATCCTGCGGCTCGGGCAGGGATGAGGGTCTACCAGTGTAAATTGCAAAACTTCACGTTGCATCTGAAAGGCGTATTTTGACGAATTGAATGGACTTAAGCTCTTGAATTGCCTTCGCGTCCTCAAATGATACCGCTCGAAATCCGAGCGCTTTTGGGCGCCGGGCCAGCCCTAAGCGCGGGCATCCTCCGGCCGACCCCCTACGGCGTACGGCGCGGCAAGAGGTCGCCCAGCCCGGCTCGCCGCAGACGGTCCAAATCTTCCGGCACGTCCACGTCCCACAGCGGTGCCAGCTCGCACACCGCAAGCCGGAGCTCGGCGGCACGGCGGCGCGTCTCCGCCATGACGGCTTCCGTGCCCCATGGCATATCTGCGAACAAGTCCGGCCGTGGTTGCCGCAGCCCGATCAGCACGTAGCCGCCGTCCTCGGCCGGAATGATCACCGCGTCCGCTCCATCCCGCAGGGCGGCCGCGGCGCTTTGCAAGTGGTGGGGTCCGAGCGCCGGACAATCGCTGCCGATCACGAGCGCGGGGCACGCCGATTCGAGCGCGGCCAGCATGCGCGCGCCGAGATCGCCGCCGACCTGGCGTACAAGCTTGATCGGAAATTGTTTTGCGAGCGCGTGAAAATGCGATTCCTCCGGCGCAGCCCATAGAATCACCGGCCCGGTGGCGGCGGCGCATGCGGTCGCGAGCGTTCGCGCGATCAGCCGCGCCTGCAACAGCGCCGCGCCCTCGCGGCCGAGCGCGGGAATGAGCCGCGTTTTCGCCAGGCCCGGCAGCGGCGCCTTGGCCAGGATCGCGACCGCGACCGGCTCAATGGTCGACATAGCCGTAGCGTCTGGCGAGCGCCGCGGGATCCGCGCCCAGGAAGAATGCCATGCGCAGCCGCCACATCATCAGCATCGTGCGCACCACACCATGGCGCTCCCAGCGCCGGCCGGAGGTTGCGACCCGCGCAGTCAGGCAGATCGGCCGGGCCATCCGCTTGAGCCTTTGCGAGAACGCGATGTCCTCCATCAGCAGGATTTCCGGAAAGCCGCCGGCCTCGGCAAAAGCTTCCCGGGTCACGAACATCGCCTGGTCCCCGGTGGCGATGCCCGTCAGCCGCGAGCGCCAATTCATCAGCGCGGCCACCAATGCAAGGAGCGGGCTCCGTCCCTCGATACGCACGTCGAAACGCCCCCAGATGTCCGTCGAGCCGAGCGCTCGCGACACCATTTGGTCGGCATCCGGCGGCAGTTTGGTGTCGGCATGGAGGAACAGCAGCACTTCCCCGCGGGCGATGTGAGCGCCCGCGTTCATCTGCACGCCGCGTCCGCGCTTGGTCATGATCACGCGGTCGGCATGCGGGCGGGCGAGCTCGGCGGTCCCATCCCGGCTGCCGCCGTCGACCACGATCACTTCGGCGCCGCGCTGCCGGAACGGCGCAAGGGCCTGCAAGGCGTCGGCGATGATCGCCGCCTCGTCGAGCGCGGGAACGATGATGGAAAGCGAAGCCACGTCCTTGTCCCTGAGCTGCGCCTCGACAGCGTATGGCATAAGAGGCTTGCGTGTGTTCATTTGCGCGTGGGCAATAGCTTATGACCAATCCCGTGCTGGTCGAAGTCATCCGCGGCTCGCTCCTCGAGAGCGAGCACCGCGGCAGCGCGGCCGTGATCGACGCCGACGGCAAGCCGGTGCTCCTGTTGGGCGACGTGGCGCGTCCGGTGTTTCCGCGTTCGGCGGTCAAGCCGCTCCAGGCGCTGGCGCTGGTCGAATCCGGTGCCGCGGACCGGTTCGGCTTCGGCAATGACGAGCTGGCTCTCGCCTCGGCTTCGCACTCGGGCGAGCCGGCGCATGTCGCGTCGGTCGAACGCATGCTGGCGCGCGCCGGACTCGATGCGGGCGCGCTTGCCTGCGGCGCGCACCCGCCGATCCATGCTCCCTCCGCGCAGGCGCTGGCGCGGTCGGGGCGAGACCCCTCCGCGCTCCACAACAATTGCTCCGGCAAGCATGCCGGATTTCTCTGCGCAGCCTGCGCGATGGGCGCGGATCGAGCTGGTTACGCCGATCCGGCGCATCCGGTGCAGCGCGAGGTCAAGGCGGCGCTCGAAGGGATCGCCGGCGTCGCCTTGGACGATCGCAGCTGCGCGATCGACGGCTGCTCGGTCCCGACCTGGCCCTTGCCGCTGGAAAAGCTCGCGTACGCCTTCGCGCGGTTCGGCACCGGCCGGGGTCTCGAGCCACGCCGTGCCGGAGCCGCGGGCCGGATTCGCGCCGCCTGCGCGGCAAGGCCGCATCTCGTCGCCGGCACCGGCCGGTTCTGCACCCGTACCATGGAGCATTTCGGCGAGCGGGTCCTGCTCAAGGGCGGCGCCGAAGGCGTTTTCTGCGGCGCGCTGCCGCAATCCGGCATCGGCATCGCCATCAAATGCGAGGACGGCGCGGCACGCGCCGCCGAAGTTGTCATGGCCGCGCTCATTTCCCGATTGCTGGTCCTCGATGATGCAGATCGCGCCGCTTTGGCTCCGCTCGTGCGGCCGGCGCTGCGCAATTGGAACGGCATCGAGGTGGGCGGGCTGCGGCCAAGCGAATTGCTGGCTCAGCGCGCCTGATTGGCGCCGATGGTGAGCCGGGCGAAACGTTCGGCGCCGCTGCGAGCGAGATCTCCGGTGACCCGCCTGCCGTGCTCCATGCCGACGATCGCCCCATGGGCGGCCTCCGCGATCAGATTGTCCGCGATCAGCGCCGCGCCGGCCCCGGTCGAGACCGAGACCGCAATGCCAACCCCGGCGCCGCGCACGACGTTTCCCGTGACCGTGATGTCGCGCAAATAAGCGCCGGCCCCGATGCCGATGCCGGCCACCGGCGCGTTCTCGATGACATTGCCGGTGACGGCACTGTCCGCCTCGACCGCGATGCCGATCCCGGCGCCGTCATCCGGGTCGGTCCCGGCGGGCCCGGCCAAGAGGAGGTTGCGGATCAGGTTGCCCTGCACCACCGCCAGCCGTCCGCCGCGGTTGAAATTCGTTATCGACACGCCGATCGCGGCCCCATCCACCACGTTGTTGGCGATCACGGCCCCTTCGAATTCGAATTCGGCATACAGCGCCACTTCCTTGAGGCCGCTGCAGGAATTGCCGATCACCTGGATATTCGAGGCGGCATTGCCGCGCACGGCGGAAAAGGCGGCGTTTCTGATGCGGTTGCCGCGCACGATGACGTTGGCGGCGCGGAATACGTTGATGGCATTGCCGTTCTGGCCCGAGCCGCCGCTGCGCGCGGCGATATCCTCGATGCGATTGTCGATCACGAGCGTGCCGTCGTCGCCTGCCTTCGTCCGCCAGACCAGGATGCCGTTGTTGCCGGCCTCCCGGATGCTGTTGCCGCCGATCGTCAAGTCCCGCGCGTCGAGTGAGAAGATGGCAGCGCCTGCGACGCCGGTGACGGTGTTGCGGGTGATCTCGCCTTCGACCCCCTCGAGCGCGACGCCATCGCCCCCCGAGGCGACGATCTCGCAGTGCTCGATCCGGATGCCGCGCCCGCCGGCGAAATGCACGAGGCCGCGGCCCGCGAGCGGCCGCATCCCGCCGTCGAGGATGAGCCCGGTGAGCGTCACATGATCGGCGCCCTTGGCCGAGAGCAGGGAGGCGCCTTCGGTGAGCAGCAGACGGGTCGCGCCCGGGCATCCGATGAGCCGGGTGCCGGCCGGAAGCGCGAGGTTGCCGGCGCGGTAGACCCCCGGCGGGAGCATCAACGGCACCCGGGCCGCCGCCGTCTGCTCGATCGCACGCTGCAATGCTCGGCTTTGATCCTCCGGACTGTCGGGCTCGACCTTGAGGTCGACCGCGCTCGCCCCGCGCGCCCACAGCGAGGGAGCGGGCGAGGGCGAGGGCGCCCCCGCCGCTTCGCTTGCGGCCAGGCCGAGAGCGGAAACGGCGAGAAGACGGCGGCGGTCGATATCCATGGCGTGTCCCGGATCGAAATGAGAACCACGGGCGGTTCAAGTTCCGGGCCAGGACCGCTGTGCCGGGATGAAACAGGCGCCCGGTCTTGACGTGCGCCTCGTCAGCCAGCGTGCCGGCAAGGGCCGTTAACCGATTGCCGCGACCCGGGTTTCGGTGCGAGTTGCAGCGGAATCGGAACGCGAGCGGATCGCCGTAAGCGCCGCCTCGCGTCTCCGCGGGACCTCGCGCGCGGCCACGAGCAGCGCGCGCAGGATCGCTTCGCCGGCGCGCAGCAGATCGGCTTCGTTGAGGCGCCGTCGCTTTCCGGCCGAGTGGCGCCGGCGCGCGTGCGCTCGCGACACGTTGGGAACGTGCACGAATTGCACCCGTCCGCCGTGCTTGCGCGTGAGCTCCAGCGCGCGCCAATAGGCGAAATTGCACAGGTACTTTCCGGCATCGATTGACAGCCGAGCCGGGACCCGCGCCTTTCGCAACGCGACGCGGAGCGGCGGCTGTCGGGTCGGAGCAACGAGCGCCCCCGGTCCCCGTGGTTGGATTACGAAGGATGGATGCATGCCGTCGACGTCGGCAAAGAGCGTCGATCGTCGATTCCGGGCCCGCACCTCGATCCGAACGTGAGGCGTGCGCGGCGCGAGCCCGAACAGCAGCACGAGGTCCGGTCGGTATCGCGCGATCAAGTCCGGGAGCTCGCGCTCGACCGCCGCATAGCTCGTCGGGAACACATGCGCGATGCGCCGGACCTCGCTCAGCGCCGGCCGGCGCCGCCGCGCCAGATTTTCGGCGAGCGCCGCGGTGGGATTGAACGGCGCGCCCGGGAAGGGGCCGAATCCGGTGATCAGCACGGTCAGGGGCATTCACAGCCCCATTGCTTGCGCGATCTCGTCGACCGCGAGCGCCGGGGACAGCCGTCCTTCGGCGACCGCGGCCTCGAGCGCGGGCAGCCGCGCCCGCAGCGCCGGGTCGGTCTTGAGGCGCGTGAACATCCGGTCGTCGAGCATGGTCCACATCCATTTGACTTGCTGCTCGCGCCGTCGTCGCGCCAGCTCGCCCGAGGCTGTCAGCTTCTCGCGGTGTTCCAGGATCCGGCTCCACAGATCGGCAATGCCGTCGCCGGTGAGCGCCGAATAGGTTACGACCGGCGGCGCCCAATCCGGCGAGCGGGGATTGAGGATGTGGAGCGCGGCGCGATATTCCGCGGCGGCCCCCATCGCGCGCTTGCGGTTCTCGCCGTCCGCCTTGTTGACCGCAATCATGTCGGCGAGCTCGACCACGCCTTTCTTCAGGCCCTGCAGCTCGTCGCCCGCGCCCGCGATCGTGAGCAGCAGAAAAAAGTCCGTCATGTCGGCAACCGCGGTTTCCGATTGGCCGACGCCGACGGTCTCGACCAGCACCACGTCGAAGCCGGCGGCTTCGCAGATCAGCATGGCCTCGCGGGTCTTGGCCGCAACTCCGCCGAGGCTTCCGGAGGTGGGGGAGGGACGGATGAAAGCCGCGACATCGGCCGCAAGCCGCGGCATCCGGGTCTTGTCGGCGAGGATCGAGCCGCCGGTGCGGTTCGAGGACGGATCGACCGCGAGCACCGCGACGCGATGGCCCTGTACGGTCAAATACGTCCCGAGCGCGTCGATCGTGGTCGACTTGCCGACGCCGGGCATGCCGGTGATCCCGGCGCGCACCGCCTCGCCGGTATCGGGCAGCAGCTTCTGCACGAGCTCGCGCGCGGCTTTCTGGTGGTCGGGCCGCTTGGATTCGATGAGCGTGATGGCGCGCGCCACGACCGCGCGCTCGCCGGCGCCGATGCCGCGCAGGAGCGCGTCGAGGTCGGGGGCCGAGCGGGTCGATTCGGATCGGGACGCCATGGGGCTCTGCTTAGACGACCGCGCAACCGTAGTCACGGCACCCGCGCTATCTATCTTGCGCGCCATGAAAAACGCCAAGGACCAAGATCTCGGCGCTATCCTCACGGACTTCGTAAACGATGATGTATGGCAGCCGCCGAACTGCCCACTCGTACGTGCCGACAGCGCGCCCGACATGACCTATGTACGGAAATTCAGCGAGGCGGTCGGCTGCTTGACGAATGCGAGCTACCACCTTGGAAGCAGCGCTGGGGTTTCTGTTCGAGAGGAATTCGTAGATGCGATCGATGTCAAGCCGCGCCCCCAGCGTGTAACGGACCCTCATGGTCCGCACTTTTTCCAGAGTGCCTCCATTTCTTCGTCCGTCGCCAACCGCGTCTTTCCCTCTCGCAATTCCTGTTGTCGACGCTTGACCTCCTCGACTTGATCATCGGTCAGCCGAAATTCCGCGCCGGCCATGTGTGCGAACAGCGCCTCGGCTATTAGATCCTGTTCGTCTGCCGGTAATTCGCGCGCCTGCGCGATCGCGTCTTCAAGCAACTTCGTCATTGGTTTCGATCACTCCGCCGCTTCGCGCTCGTGCCCGAGCCGGCGATTGAGTTTTTTCACCAGCTCGACGGCCGCCTCGGCGATCACCGTGCCGGGCGGGAAGATCGCCTCGGCGCCGGCGGCGCGCAACACCTCGTAATCCTGGGACGGGATGACGCCCCCGACTACGATCATGATGTCGCCGCGACCCTGCTTTTCCAGCTCCGCCTTGAGCTCCGGCACGAGCACCAGATGGCTCGCCGCGAGCGAAGACACGCCGACGATGTGCACGTCGTTCTCGACCGCCTGACGCGCGGCTTCGGCCGGCGTCGCGAACAGCGGTCCGATATCGACGTCGAAGCCGAGATCGGCGAACGCCGAAGCGATCACCTTCTGGCCGCGATCGTGCCCATCCTGCCCGATCTTGGCGACCAGGATGCGCGGGCGCCGGCCCTCGTTGCGCTCGAAGCCCGCCACCAGTCGCTGCACGCGTTCGATATGGTCCGACATGGCGCCGGCCTCTTTCCTGTAAACCCCCGAGATCGCCTTCACTTCCGCCCGGTGCCGGCCGAACACCTTTTCGAGCGCCATCGAGATCTCGCTGACCGTCGCCTTGGCGCGGGCGGCTGCGACCGCGGCCGCCAGCAGATTCCCTTCGCCGGATCGTGCGCACTGGGTCAGCGCCTCGAGCTTTGCGTCGACCTCGCGCGCGTCGCGCTCGCGTCTCAGTCGCGCGAGCTTGTCGATCTGCAGCCGCCGGACCGCGGAATTGTCGACTTTGAGCACCTCGACCGGCCGCTCGGTTTGCGGCCGATATTTGTTGACCCCGACCACCGATTGCACCCCGGCGTCGATCCGCGCCTGGGTCTTGGCCGCGGCCTCCTCGATGCGCAGCTTGGGGACCCCGGCCCCGATCGCCTTGGCCATGCCGCCGAGCGTCTCGACCTCCTCGATGTGCCCCCATGCGCGGCGGGCGAGGTCGTAGGTCAGGCGCTCGACGTAGAACGATCCGCCCCATGGATCGATGATCCGCGTGGTCCCGGTTTCCTGTTGCAGGAACAGCTGGGTGTTGCGCGCGATCCGGGCGGAAAAATCCGTCGGCAGCGCCAGAGCTTCGTCGAGCGCATTGGTATGCAGCGATTGGGTGTGCCCCTGGGTCGCCGCCATCGCCTCGACGGCGGTGCGCATCACGTTGTTGAACGCGTCCTGCGCGGCGAGTGACCAGCCCGAGGTTTGACAATGCGTGCGCAGCGACAGCGAGCGCGCATCCTTGGGGTCGAACGGCTTCATCAGCTTCGCCCACAGCAGGCGCGCGGCGCGCAGCTTCGCCACCTCCATGAAGAAATTCATGCCGATCGCCCAGAAGAACGACAGCCGCGGCGCGAACCGGTCGATCGTGAGGCCGGCGGCGAGCCCGGCCCGGACGTACTCGACGCCGTCGGCGAGCGTATAGGCGAGCTCGAGGTCCTGGGTCGCTCCGGCCTCCTGCATGTGATAGCCGGAGATCGAGATCGAGTTGAATTTCGGCATGTTCGCCGACGTGTAGGAAAAAATATCGGAGATGATCCGCATCGAGGGCGCGGGCGGGTAGATGTAGGTGTTGCGCACCATGAACTCTTTGAGGATGTCATTCTGGATGGTGCCGGCGAGCTTTTGCGGCTTAACGCCCTGCTCCTCGGCGGCGACGATGAACAGCGCCAGCACCGGCAGCACCGCGCCGTTCATCGTCATCGACACCGTCATCTGCTCGAGCGGGATGCCCGAGAACAGCGTGCGCATGTCGTAGATCGAATCGATGGCGACGCCCGCCATGCCCACGTCGCCGGCGACCCGCGGGTGATCGCTGTCGTAGCCGCGGTGGGTCGCAAGATCGAACGCGACCGAGAGCCCCTTCTGGCCCGCGGCGAGGTTGCGCCGGTAGAACGCGTTGGAATCTTCCGCGGTGGAGAAGCCGGCGTATTGCCGGATCGTCCACGGCTGGGTGACGTACATGGTCGGGTAGGGGCCGCGCAGGTACGGCGGGATACCCGGATAGGTGTCGAGGAAATCGAGCTCGGCGACGTCGCTCGGCCCGTAGAGAGGGGACACCGCGATCCCCTCCGGCGTGATCCACGGCTCCGCCGCCCCGGGCGCGACCGCGAGCGGCGCCTCGGCGAAATCGATCCTGGCAAAATCCGGGATCCGGCTCATCGCTCTATGCTCCCGATGGGATTGGGCTGGGTTTGTAGTGCCAATCCGCGGGCCTCAGCAATCGGGTCAAATATGCGAATGCAAGGCCGACAACGAAACCGATGAGCACTATGACCCCAGAAATGAACATGCTCGTGAATTCGAGACGACTTACCGATCTTGACCACCCAAAAATCAATAGCAATGTCTCCACAATAGCAGAAATCACGCCAGTAAGTACAATTTTTCCCACCGCAAGAGCCGCTCTCCGGCGAAGAATAAAATAGGTCAACGGCAAAACAACGAGACTGATCGGCGCTGTGATGAGGCATGCATATTGGAAAGTGAAAATCGATACGAACATTATGGAATCGATCAGACCGTAGACCGTTTCCGTTCTTGGGCGGAAGAGCGCCGCGGCCACGATGATCGCCACACTGGCGACAATGCCGCCTAAAGGCACGAGAATGAGCCCGGCAACAAAAGGCACCGTCTGCCGCTCTTTCATCTCACACGAGCCCTAAAGATCGCTGCGCCTCGGTCAGCGTCGCGAGCACGTCGCAGCCGGGGTAAATGAAGGTTTTTACGCCGGAATCTCGCAACTTTGCTTCCGTTTCTTGCGGCCTGCCTGCCAGATAGATATGGGGCGCGCCGGCCTTTGCGAGCGCCTTCGCGGCCGCCTCCGCCTCGCTTGCGTAGATCTCGTCCGCGGCGCAGACGCAGGCGAGCGTTGCCCCGGATGCGCGAAAGCCGGCGATCAGCGCGTCGAGGTCGGTGGACCCGGCGGTCGTGCCGGCAAAGCCGTCGTTGGTCACCGCCTCGATGCCGCCGGCGGCGAAGAAATTTTTCGCCCAATTTGCCGGCGCGGTGAAGGCGGCAGGGGGTCCGAGGTTGGCGAGAAAGATTTTCGGTCGCGATCCGGTCTCGCGCAGCAGCCGATCCGATCGTTCGCGCAGCAGCTCATAGGGCTCGGAAAGCCGAACCGAGGGCAGCGGCTCGAACCGGATCGCCGCGGCGGCGGGCGGCGGTGGCCCCGCGGGCGCAACGTCGAGCACCGCCACGGGAACCTCGCCGATGTCGGGAAACTCGCTCGTGCCGGTGAGCACGTCCTCGCGCGTCGCGACGGCCTTCTCGCGCTCGGCGCGCACGCGCGCGACTTTTTGCTGGAGCAGGCCCTGTTTGAGCGCGGCGGCGAGCCCGCCGCCGGCCTCGATTTCCTGAAACAAGGTCCAGGCGATGCGGCAGAGTTTTTCGGTCAGATCCTCCAGCGCGCCGGATCCCGCCGCCGGATCCGCGACCTTCGCCAGATGGGCTTCCTCGAGCAGGACGAACTGCGTGTTGCGCGCGATCCGCCGCGCGAAGCCGTCCGGGAGACCGAGCGCCGCGGTGAACGGCAGCACGGTGACGGCATTGGCGCCGCCGAGGCCCGCGGAGAACACCGCAACGGTAGCGCGCAGCAGGTTCACCCAAGGGTCGCGCCTCGTCATCATGCGCCAGGCGGTCTCGGAGGAGACGAAGATCGACTCGGGGCCCAGCCCGCACGCGGCTTCGACGCGCGCCCAAAGCCGGCGCATGGCGCGGAATTTCGCCATGGTCAAGAATTGGTCGGCATCCGCCGCGAGCCGGAAGAAAATCATCCGCCGCGCGGCCTCGAGCGGGACGCCGGCCGCTTCGAGCGCGCGCAGATAAGCGAGCGCGCTCGCAAGCACGAACGCGAGCTCCTGCGCTTCCGAGCCTCCCGCGGCGTGCACCGGGCGGCCGTCCGCGGCCGCGAACGGCCCTCGGAAGCCCTGCCGGGTGAGGTCCTTGATCAGATCGGCGAAGGATGCGGCAAGCTCGTTCCATGGAACGCTTGCGCCGCTCGTCGCCATCAGCCCGAGCGGATCGAGGCCGAAGCGAAGCTCGACGGCGGCCGGTGCTAGGCCCCGCTGCCGCAACAGGTTCGCAATTGCCCGCGCCACATCCCCGGCGTGCGGTCCGGGATCGAGCTCGATCGCAACGGCGTCCAAATAGACGCCCTCGAGCGCGCGCGCGATCGCCGTTTCCGATGCCGCGATGCCATAGCCGTTTGCGCCGATCGACCCGGCAAACACCACGTCGAGCCCGGTCGCGCCGTTCGCGAGATCCTGGCGGGCCTGCTCGTTCGCGGCGGCAGGATCCGGGTGATCGACGCGCTGCAGGATCTGCCACGCCGCTCCCGGTGCGCGTCCCGGCACCGGCCGCGCGTCCTCGCTGCGCGAATACAGCGGCTCGATTTCCAGCTTATCGTAGGTCTTTGTGATGAGGTTCGCGAATGGCGCGCCTTTGAGCGCGGCCGAGACGAGCTCGAGCCAGTCTTCGCGCCGCGCCGGCGGAAACTCGCCGGCGAGCGGAAACTCGGTTTTGCTCATCCGCGCGCTCCGAACCGCATCGGCTTCATGGCCGGCAAACTGCCATGGCCAGATCGGCGAGCCAATCGGTCATTGGCCAGTGTTCCGCGGCAGCCGCTCGATGCCGCTGGGGTCGACGCGCGCGAGCGCATCGCGCACGGTCATTCCACCGATCACCCGCTCCGGGGCGATTTCGGCGAGCGGCACCAGCACGAAGGCACGCTCGGCCCAATGCGGATGCGGCAACGTCAGCCCCGGCTCATTGAGGATGACGTCGTCGTAGCTCAGGAGATCGATGTCGATCGGCCGCGGCCCCCAGCGCCGCTCGCGAGAGCGGTCGCGTCCCAGCGCGCGCTCGACCGCGAGCGCCCGCTCGAGCAACGGGCGCGGGCCGAGGTCGGTTTCGAGGATGACACAGCGGTTCACGTAAGCCGGCTGATCCTCCACGCCCCACGGCGGCGTGCGGAAATCGGAGGATTGCGCGCGAACCTTCGCCCGGCCGTCCTCGCACAGGAACTCGACCGCGCGGTCGAGGCTCGCGCGCACGTCGCCGAGATTGCCACCGAGTCCCACGATCGCCTCAGCCATGACCGATAGCCGAACCAGAATTGGGCCCGCCGCACAATCGCAGAGGCTCCACGATCTCGGCCGGACACAGCGGTTGGAAAGCGCTGCGATCCGTCGCTATAACCCGGAGCCTCGCGGCGATGAAGCCGCAACGCGCGCCCACGACCGGCCCGATCCGCACGGAGAAACCAAATGAGCGTGCTCGACAACATCCTCGATCGGATCGACCAGGACCTCGACCGCAGCCTCGATCGGCTGTTCAGCCTGCTGCGCATTCGCTCGATCTCGACCGATCCCGCCTATACAGAGGATTGCAAGCTGGCGGCCGAGCACGTTGCCAAGGACCTTGCCACGATCGGCTTCGAGGTCAGCGTGCGTCCGACCGGCGGTCACCCGGTCGTGGTCGGGAAAAGCGGAGACGGGCAGGGACCGCGCGCGCTGTTCTATGGCCATTATGACGTGCAGCCGGTCGACCCCCTTAGTCTGTGGGAGACCCCGCCGTTCGAGCCGCGCATCCAGAATCTCGGAGCGGGCCGCAAAGCCATCGTCGCGCGCGGCGCCTGCGACGACAAAGGGCAGCTGATGACCTTCATCGAGGCCTGCCGGGCCTGGAAAGCGGTGACCGGAAGCTTGCCGTTGCCGATCACGTTCATGGTCGAGGGTGAGGAGGAATGCGGATCGATGCATCTGTTCGGATTCGTTCGCGACCATGCCGCCGAGTTCCGCCGGGATTTGGCGCTGGTCTGCGACACCGGCATGTGGAACCCGCAGACGCCCGCGGTGACTACTTCGTTGCGCGGTCTCGTCTACGAGGAGGTGAGGATTCGCTGCGCCGATCGCGATCTGCACTCGGGTCTGTTCGGCGGGGCTGCGCAGAACCCCATCCGGGTGCTCGCGAAAGTGCTGGCCGCCATTCATGATCACAACGGTCGCATCACCATTCCGGGTTTCTATGACGGCGTCCGCGAACTGCCGGCGGAGATTCGTGCCGATCTCGCGGCGCTCGATCTCACGCCGGAGGAATTTCTGGGCCAGGTCGGGCTCAAGGTTCCGGCTGGCGAGAAGGATCGCATGTTGATCGAGCAGGTTTCGACGCGGCCGACCTGCGACGTGAACGGGATCATCGGCGGCTATACGGGAGAGGGGGCCAAAACCGTGATCCCGGCTGCGGCGACGGCCAAGGTGTCGTTTCGCCTCGTCGGGGAACAGGATCCGGAAAAGATCTCGCAGGCCTTCCGCGCGTTCGTGCGCGAGCGCCTGCCGGCCGATTGCTCCGTGGAGTTCTCGAACTTCACCAACGCGCCGGCGATCCAGCTCGCCTACGACAACCCGGCGCTGGCCAAGGCGCGCGCCGCGCTCGCCGCCGAATGGGGCAAGAAGGCGGTCACCATCGGGTCGGGCGGCTCGATCCCGATCGTCGGCGACTTCCGCGAAGTGCTGGGCATGGATTCGCTGCTCGTCGGCTTCGCGCTCGATGACGACCGCGTGCACTCGCCCAACGAGAAATACGATCTCACGTCCTTCCACAAAGGCACGCGGAGCTGGGCCCGCATCCTGGCGGAGCTCGCCGCCGGCTAAATTTAGCGCCTTGCTGCGATCAGGGCCGGGGCGATCGTCGTCGACGCCCGACCAGGGGGCCGGCGCGCCGGCGCCCGCTCAAGGCGGCGGGAGGGTGAAGATGCTGGAGATCGCCCGCTCGCGAATATCGTAGACGCGCGCGTAGACGACGCCCTCGCGCTCGATCTCGACGAGGATCGGCGCCTTGAGATCGGCGCAATAGAACTCGCCCAGCACCAGGGCGAAATCCGCGCCTTTGGTCTGCCAGTTGGTCACGAAGTCGGATCCGAGCTCGACGGCGGCCGGCACATTGGGACCGCATACGGCGACCCGCCACGGCCGGCGCCCCGCCGCGGCTTGGCGGCCCGGCTTGAGCTTGGCGCGAAGCTCCTCGGCCGCCTGTTTGAACGCCAGCCCCCAGTAATCCAGCATGTAACGCTCGTCCGCCGCGCGAATCCCGCCGGCGAGATGATTGAACTGGGTGTACTGATAGGGATGCAGGCGGATCATTTCGACCGCCGGCGCCGCGACCGCCGCCAACAGGACGCCGGCACCGGCGAGCACTGCGGCGCGCCCGTGCCGCCGCAGGCGGTCGAACAGAAACATTGCGGCGAGCCCGCCGAGCGCGGCGAGCGGCGGGGTCACGAACACGAAGTGGCGGATGCCGTTGTACATCGCGGGTCGCAGCACCACCGCGAGCGCGATCGGCAGGGTTGCGGCGAGCGCGAGCAGCAGCAGTGCCGCGCGCTGCGACGCGGCGATCTTGCGTCGGGTCGCGGCGACGAAAGCCCCGGCGATGCCGCCGATTCCGAGCAGCAGCAACACCTCCGGCTCCTTGAGTGCGAACAGGGTCGGCACGTACGAACGCGGCATGTCGGGAACCGCTAGCAGCATGCCGTCGAAGCGCTCCTTCCACGGGCGCTCGAAGAAATGCGAGAAATATTCCGCCGCGCCCAGCGGATTGAGCGGCTTGACCACCGCCCAGGGCCACACCAGCCCCATCACCAAATAGGCCAGCACTAGCCCGGGCAGCAATGCCAGCAGGAATTGGCCGACGTGCCGGGTCGCGGTGCGCGGCCCCGAAACGCGCCGCTCCGCCGTGTAGAGCAACACCAGAGCCGCGAGCCCGTAGGCGCCGGCGATGACACCGATCACCCGCGTCCCGATGCACAGCCCGAGCCCGATCCCGCACAGCGCGATCGTTGCCGGCATCGGCCGCGGGTATTCCTGGAACGCGCGAACCAGTCCCAGCAGCAGCAGCGCCATGGCGACCGCGAACGGCGCGTCCTTCGGGTTCATGAACATGTGCCCGTAGTAGAGCGGGCTGATGGCAAGCAGCACGAGCGCGCACAGCCCTGCGACGGGCCCGGCGATCCGCCTGCCGATCCGCCAGGTGACGAACACGCCGACGAGCCCGATCGCGCCGCCGACCAGTCGTCGCGTATCGAACAGATCGAACGGAAGAATCTTCGCCGCCAGCGCCGCCAGCACATCGAAGCCGCCGCCGTACATGTACAGATTGACGAACGAGAATGCTCTCAAGTCCTTGAAGCCCGACGCGTACAGCGAGAGCAGCAGGTCGCCGTATTCCGAGTGGGCGTAATCGTCCCATCCGAGCCCGTAGTCCCGGAACGTCAGCGCGGCGATCACGGCGAGCGCGCCGAGCAGCGCGATGGCGGCGCCATCGATCATGCGAGTGAACGATCGCTCGTCGGGAGAGGACGCGGGCATGGATGTTGCGATTCGCGCTGAATTTGCGGAGCGTTCCGGTTCCCCTGGGTGTTTATTGATTATTATGGCGTAATTTCTGCCCCGCCGGCGTGCCCGGCGCAAGAACTTTCATTGCCGTGAGCGGTCTGCCGCGGTGCAATCATGAACAGCGGTTAATGTAGCGCTTCGCCGCCGGCAGGCGGGCAACCGGGAGCGCCCGGCTCGCCGACGCGAAGCGGAGATCTGTTTGCTTCCGCTCTATTTGCTTGCGGCTTGGAACAGCTCGGCGACGTAGTCCCAATTCACCAGGTGATCGACGAACGCCTTGAGATAGTCCGGGCGGCGATTGCGATAGTCTATGTAATAGGAGTGCTCCCAGACGTCGCAGCCGAGGATCGGCTTTCCGCCGTGGACCAGCGGATTTTCCCCGTTCGGCGTCTTCATGACGGCGATTTTTCCGTCCTTGACCGCCAGCCAGCACCAGCCGGATCCGAACTGGGTGACCCCGGCCTGGATGAATTCCTCCTTCATCTTCGCGACCGATCCGAGATCGGACGTGATCTTCTTCTCCAGCGCGCCCGGGATCTTGTCGCCGCCTCCGCTGGGCTTCATCCATTTCCAGAAATGCATGTGGTTGAAGTGCTGGCCGGCATTGTTGAACAGCGCCTGATTTTTCCCGTACACCCCCTTGACCACTTCCTCGACCGATTTGCCCTCCCACTCCGTGCCTTTCATCAGGTTGTTTCCGGTGTTCACATAGGCGAGGTGATGCTTGTCGTGGTGGTATTCCAGTGTCTCGCGGGACATGTACGGGGCGAGCGCGTCATGTGCATACGGAAGGTCGGGCAAGGTGAACGACATCGCTTCCTCCTCGGTGATGGTGCAACCGGAAACGCGACAGGCTACATAGGCCGGTATTCAGCTACGGGCAACGGTTCGGTCCACGGTGTGCCGTTTCCACGTTGCGCGAATCCCGATTTGCCCCGATGGTTCCCTCGCTGCGGATGCGGTTCTGTGGCAGAACCCTGGCCCGTCGAGTGCGCGGCGGTTCCACGTCGCTGGATCGTACCGGCAAGGGCCCGCACGGTGTCCGGAGGTCGGGGCGAAGATCTCGCCGCCGCCCGCAGCGATCTGCTAGAGTGCGTTGATTTTCCTGGGTTTCGCGGGCTCACGGACAAGGTGTCCCGTTGGAACTTTTCGGCGAAGGACCGCGGTCGGCATGCATCTCCTCCCATTGGCGCTCGGGATCGTGGCGATCGTGATCGGTATCGCCATGGTCGCTTTCGGTATCCCCATCAACGAGTTCGGCACCGGGAACACGCTGATTGCCGCCGGTACGACCGCAATCGTCGGGGGCTTCGTTCTCCTGGGGCTGTGGGTCGCGGTGCTGCAGCTGCGGCGGCTCGTTGCGGCGCTGGAGCCGCGTTCCGCGAGGGCCGCTCTTGGGCGTGGCCCGGCGGCAGCGCTGGATTCGGAACGCACCCGCCGTCAAGTCCAGGCGGAGAGTGCCGAGGTCTCATCGTTTCGGGAAACCCGGCTTGCGCCCGACGAAATATCCGATCACACGCCGGCGCCGGCCGCGGAATCCGAACACCCGCCCGAGCGGGCGGCTTGGCCGCCCGAAGAGGAGCCCGAGCCCAGGCTGCGCGAGCGTGCGTCCGGCGATGAGCGGCACGCACCGCGCGAGCCAGAATCCTCCTGGGAGCTGTTCGCGCCGTCGCGGCCCGCCGCCCGCGAGCGCAGCTTCGACTCGATCTGGCCCTCGGAGCGCCCCGGCCGCGAAGGCCCGCGAGAAGCCGCGCCGGGGGATCGCCGTGCCGAGGAACGCCATCCCGAGCAAGGCGCGGGGGCGGCGGGGGGCTCGCAACCGGCAACGATCCTGAAATCCGGGGTCATCAACGGAATGGCCTACACCCTCTATACCGACGGCTCGATCGAGGCCGAGCTGCCGCAAGGCACGCTGCGGTTCGGCTCGCTCGACGAGCTGCGGGATTATCTCGCCGGCAATCCCTGAATGAATTTGCGCTGCGGCGAGATTCTCGATATCGCGTGCGATATCGATTGATCTCACTAAAGGATGTATTCCTGCAAAAATGAACGCAGCCAAGCCTTTGATTTTCCTGGCACAGAGTGGGGACAAAATATGCCGGCCGCGCTTCGGCCTGCGACCCCGCCTGCCGGCGGCGGGCTCCGGCGCCGCCGCCGGTGCCACAGAATTCCCAGATCAATTCCGACGTTGGAGCCCGGAACGACTTTGCCTTGCAGGTTGAGAGCACAAAAGTTATGTAGTTTTTCAATAAAGACTCGTTTTGGTCGCTGCTGCGAGCGGCGGCGGCCAATATCCGCGGCGAAAAGATCTGCGCGGCGCGGGTCGAAAATGCCAAGGGTTGCAACCGCGATCTGAATGCTAGGCAATGGCCGACAATCCGACCTCGAGCCCCTTCATCGAGCTGACCGCCGACATCGTCTCGGCGTATGTCAGCAACAACACGGTGGCGGCGAGCGAAATACCGGACCTGATCAACCAGGTGCATCTCGCCCTGGTGCGGGTCTCGGGCGGGACGGTGGAGATTCAAGCCGAGCCCGTGAAGCCGGCGGTCTCCGTCAAGCGCTCCGTCACGCCGGAGCACATCGTGTGCCTGGAGGACGGCAAGAAGTTCAAGTCGCTCAAGCGCCATCTGCGGACGCAATACAACATGACCCCGGAGCAATACCGCGAGAAATGGAATCTGCCGGCCGATTACCCGATGGTGGCGCCGAATTACGCCGCGGCACGCTCGCGGCTCGCCAAGCAGATGGGATTGGGGCAGCAGCGCGGGCGGCGCAAATAAGCGAAGCGCGGGAGCGGGCCCACGCGATTGCCGTCCTCAGCTCAGCGTCTAACTCAAGCGGCTACCAGCGCCCCACGGGCATCCGCTTTGATGCGCTCGACCATGGACCGGAAGCCGTTCGAGCGCTGCGGCGTGAGATGCTCGCGCAGCGCCAGCCGTTCGAACAAGGCGATGGCGTCGGTTTCGAGGATGTCGCGGGCGGACTTGCCCGAGTAGAGCGCGAACAGGATGGCGATCAGCCCGCGCACGATGTGGGCATCGCTGTCGCCGCGAAACGTCAGCACCGGGCCGGCCCTTCCGTTCGGCTCGATCTTGGTATCGAGCCAGACCTGGCTCGCGCAGCCCTGCACCTTGTTGCGATCGTTTCTCGCCTCGTCCGGAAGCGGAGCCAAATTGCGCCCGAGCTCGATGACGTAGCGGTAGCGATCGTCCCAATCATCGAGAAGCGAGAAATTGTCGATGATTTCCTCGATCGTCATGGGTTCGGTTCGACTCCGGAGCTGGTGTCGGCGAGGCTATTGCAGATGCAACCATCGCACGGCATCGCCCGCCCGGACTTCATATAAGCGCAGCCCCGCTCGCCGTACAGGCGATCCTGCGGTGCGGGAAAGATGGCGACGCGAACCGGGATGGCTCGCCCGGCGCTAGGATCGAGGGATCTCGCGGGTCAGGCGGGACGCTTCGCGTCCGCCTCCTTGCGCGCGGGCGCTCCACGCCAGGGCGCGGCAAGGTCGGCGGGAGCCAGCGTATTTAGGGCAGGCTTGCCGACGGTTCGGCCGGGCTTCTCCGCAGCGCCCGGCCCGCCGAAATGTTCGGTGAGGAAGTCGTAGAGCATTTTGGCGCCGGCCTGGGCCTTCTGACCGAAGCTGGTCAGCGCCTGGGAACCCACCACGCAGGCCTCGGGCTGACGGGCGCAGAACTGGCGCAGGTCGGAGACGGCGGCGCTCGCGGCCGACACCGCTTCGCCGGTACTCAACTGCGGCGCCGATGCCGTGCGCTGCGAGGAGAGCGAGGGAAGCAGCAGCACGACGACGGTCAGCCAGAATGCCGTCCGCACCAGGAACTTCATGACCCTGTCCTTTGCCCCGCGGCCGATGGTTTGCCGCAGTCCGCACTCTAGCAAAGAGCGTTGAACTTGAGGTTCGCCCGCCGGCTCGCATTTGATCGTGCCCGGCAACCCGCTATTCACCATAACGGGCGAATTCCGCCGCCGAGGATGGCGCGTGATGGGCAAGGCGCCAACCCCCGGCGCCGCCGATTGCGGACCTTAGCGTTCATTTAAGCGAGCTTTGCCAACATCGCGCGGATCTTGGGGAGCGCGTCCGGGAAGTGGCGTGCGTGGGTCGATGAGCGTTCTCGCGCCGGTTCGCGAATACATGCATTCGTTGCCTGCCTTCGGCGGCCGTCCGCGGGATACCGTCGGGATGTGCCTGGCACTGGCCGGCGTCGCCGCGGTATTGATCAACGCCTTGTATCTGCAGCCCGGCCCGCATCCCGCTCCGATCTTCACCATCAAGCCGCGGCCGGTCGGTGCTGCGAGTGCGACCGGAACCGTACGCGCCCCGCGGCCGCGCCCCGGCGATCCCGCCCAGACCGAACCCGGTACCCGGCCTCACGCCGATATCATCGCGGACATCCAGCGCGAGCTGGAGCGCCGAGGCTTCTACGACGGACCGATCGACGGATATCACGGCCCGAGAACCGACGCCGCGATCCGTGATTTCGAGCAGGCCGCGGGTCTGAAGTCTGGAGCCCAGCCGAACGAGGAGCTCCTGCAGGTTGTGTTGCGGTCGTCGGCCAAGCCTGCTTCGGTGCCGCCGCAACGCGCGGTGCCGAGCCCCGGCGCCTCGGCGCGCGGCGACGCGATCGGCGATCTCATCGCGGGCTCCTCGCGGCGCGTGCTCGCCGTGCAGCGCGCGCTCGGCGATTTCGGCTATGGTCCGGTCAAGCCGACCGGAATTCTCGGCCCCGACACGCGCGCGGCGATCGAGAAGTTCGAGCGCGACCGCAAGCTGCCGGTCACCGGGCAGCTCTCCGATCGGCTCGTACGCGAGCTCGCCGCGACGACCGGACGCCCGCTGGAATAACGGCACCGACCGCGCGCAGAACAGCGCGACACCGGCGGCGAACCGGCGAGAGATCGCGGAACGGGGATTGACGCGACGGGCGGACCTGCTGCTGGTTCAAGCAATCGGCACGGTAAAGAAGCTTCCATGCGTCTCAAATCGGCGATCTGGGTGGCCGCCTATCTGCGCCGGCGTCACATCGACGGCACATTGGCCGTGGTGCGGCGCCGCGGCGCGGAAGAAGCGGGCGCGGTATTCATCAAGATCAATCGGCTCGACGGCACCGCGGAGCTCTACGGCCCGGCCCCGCAGACGGCATTCGAGGAATCCCATCCGGCGGATCGGGCCTTCACCGCGTGCTTCAAGACCCAGCCTGTGCCCGAAGCGGAAGCGGAGGCTTATCTGGCGCGCGAGATCCGCTTCGATTCCGACCTGTGGATCATCGAAGTCGAGGATCGCTCCGGCTCACATTTGCTCGATCTTGTCGTTCCGTGACGGCGAGGCGCCGGACCCCGGACGCTGGCCGTGCGCGTCGGGCACCCCGCGGCCGGCGGCGCGCCGCGCGGCTTCGCTTGCCAGGCCGCGTTCCGGTTCATCCGTCGCCAGCACCGGACGATAGCTCGCCCATCGCCTCGTGGCGCCGGCGCTGCGCAGGCTGGCGACGAGCCTCAGCGCGGCCCCGCGGGTCATTGCATCGTAGAGCTTGGCCAGATCGAACACGCGGGTCACCGACTGGCCGATCACCGGATTGAGAAACAACAGGATTCGCAGCACCGCGTGCGGAGCCATCCCGAGCGCCTTCGTCGCGACGAGGAGCGGCTCGCCGCCTTCATCCATCACCATGCGTTGCGCGTGTTGGGCAGAAATGCCGAGGGCGCGTTCGAGCGTGCGCACGAACTCCGCGGGCTTGCGCTGCAGTGCGGCTGCCTCCAATCGGCCGTTCGCGTCGCTCGACTGCGCCGTCGAGCTAGACAAAGGCAGGTCCGTGGTGTCGTCCAGATTGCTCAAGATGAGCCGCCGCTCCGCCGGCCCCGCCGCAAGGAACACGTCGCCGAGACGCAGGTCGCTCTCGGGACCCGTTAGCCGCTTGACGGCACCGGACAAGCTCTCGCGCGACGCGGGAGCATCCGCACCCGGTTGCGTGCCCGATCCGGCGCTGCGGCTCGGGCGAGCCGCAGCGCTGCTTTCTCGCGCGACGGAGGCCTGGGCTGCCGCGGATCTCGCGTGCTGAGCGATCTGCAGCCGGCGGGCAATGACGGCGGCGTATTGCGGCCCGAGCTCGGCGATGATCGCCAAGAGCTCGGAACCCGTGAGCTGCGGCGAATGCTCGAGGATCGGCTGCGCCACTTCGAGCACGTCTCGCGCGAGCCGGCGCACGACCGCAGCCGGAGCGGACGCATAATTTGCAAGCTTCGCGGCGACGATCTTGCGGGTAGGAACGTCGACGCGGTCGATGAACCGCAGCACCAGCTCGGTATAGTGACGCTCTTCTTCGGGCGTGTGCGCCGGTTTTTGCAGGTAGAGATCGGTCAGCACGCGCACCAGGGTGGGGCGGATATCGACCCCGCTGCGCAACGCAAGCCTATCGAGTCCTTCGAGGTTGGGATACGCAGGCGACTTCAACACGACTGCTCCGAAACGCAACAGGGAGGCGGCGAGGCCGCGAGCATAGGTCGGTGCTCGTTAGCGGAGCCTTAACCGCAACGATTCCGTAACACATTCGCTAAAATGCAACTGATGTCGTTGCCAAAGCCTGGGTCGCGCGCGGCTGACCGCAGTCACAGGGCCGGATTCGCTCCGCCTCATTTGCCTTGTTTGGCTCTGCGAGTGGAAACATCCAGAAACCGCAAGACAGCAAGGTAACCGAGCGTTAACCTTGTCGGACCCTAATCAGGATCGGGGCACGCCGGAATTCGGCGTTGGCGCGATTGCCGCACGGGGAGCGGGGGCATGGGAACATTGGTGCAGTTTCCTAAGGATCGGCGCGTTGAGCGCGCCGGGACCCGCCTCGAAGCAAGCGAATCCGCAGTCGTGCTGGTCCTTCCCGTTATCCGCATCGAGCGCGCTCCCGACCACCCCGGCAGCGAGCCCGACGCGGACAGCGCCTCCGGCCGCAAACGCCGGCGGCGCGCACCTCGCGGATGAGCCGGGCGCCCGCGCGCCTCATTGCGCCTGCACCCGGCACTGCGCTTTGGCGAGCACGCTTTGTGCGGCGGGCATCAGGCCCGGCTCCGGTGCCAGCGCCCGGATGACGATCAGACCGGTCGGCGTCGGAGAATCCACGATCAGCCGGTCCGCGGCCGTCACGTCCTCCTCCTCGGGCATTTGGTTGTGCTGTTCCGTCGTCATCAGGTCGAGCTCGATGACGCGCCGCCCCGCCGCGCGGTCGTTGATGGCATAATAGGCGACGCCGTATCGGGTGTAGAACGACACCGACGTGTACGCCTGACTCACCGGGGTCGTGAGCTTCAGCGGTCCATTGCCGAGATCGTAGCGGCACACACTCGTCGAAAACGCGGGATCCATGAAAGGCAGCACAGCCTTCTCGGGCGTGGGCGCGGAGATTTGTACGATCGAATTGACGGGCGCGGTCGCGAGCAGCCGATCATAGGCATCGCGTGTGGCCGTGGTCGGCAGCAGCAGCACCGTCGCCAAATGGACGATCCCGCCCAGCAGAATGCCCCCCAGGATCCAGAGCAGCCAGCGGATCATGGGCAGGCTCTCCGCACGATCGAGGGCATCGGCGCCTCGCGTCCGATTCGCGTGGCGGCGCCGACGGGGGTGTCGTAAAGCCTCAGCACCAACACGTAGCGATCCGCCCCGCCGCTCGGCAGCCAGTTGCTCGGCCGCGCGCGGGGCGCGACCATGATCTGAAAACTCCCATCGGAAAACCGGGTGATCTCCTGGCTGGTGAATCCGTAGCGGTTGGCGGAATTGGCGACCAGCCGGCCCTCGGGATCGTAGAGCGTCAGGGTCCAGAATCGCGCCGCCGGGGTAACGCCGCGCAGCAGCGTCTCACAGCGGCCGTCGAGGACATTGCCGGCATCGTCGGTCCGAGCATAGAACGCGATGCCGTCGCCGGAACCGACCGGCAATTCGCCGCTGCGCGCGATCGTCGCGCGCGCATAAGGATCGATGTCCGCGGTGCCGGTCTTGGGCCAAGCGGTCCAGGCTCCGATCGTGATCGCTCCAAAGGCCGTGCCGCGCGTCAAAGCCAGCCACGTCGCGCCGAGACCGGTGGCGGCCGCGATCAGCAAAGCCAGGAACACCCCGAGGAGAAGTCGCACGTGAAAACCGGTCGAGTGGCGGGAGCGGCGTTCCGAATCTTCCGTGCCCGCGGGTCGGAACACCAAGCGGTGCGAACGGGCGTCCTGTAGTGCCAACGCAGGCCCGGATAATCAAGCCGTGAGCCGTCGGCGCGATCGCCGTGGGCTGCGGCAGCCGGTGCGCCGCAACGGGGGTCCGGGGTTCGATCCCGCAGCTCGATGGAAATGCGCCCTAATTGCCGCGCGGGACGGGCGATCCCTCCGCGGCCTTGGCGATCGTATTCGGCTGCTCGAGTTTCGCGCCGCGCTGCTCGCCGGGGCCGGGGCTCGAAGCCATGGCGCGGCTCGCGTTGTCCAGCAAGTGCTCGAGCCGCTGCAGGATGTCGGCGCCGCGCTTGGTCAGCAGGGTAGGACGCAAGCTCGCCTCGGGACCTTCGCCCTTGCGCTCGGCCGCAACTGCCGCCGACGGCGACGCCTGGGCAGGCGGCAAGCCGGGCAGATTCTTCACTTCGATGCCTTGGTGGGCATAGGCCATGATCTCGTGCCAGGTCATCGCCGGGAGCGAGCCGCCGGTCATGCGGTTGGTGGGATCGTAATTGTCGTTGCCGAACCAGATGCCGCAGACGTAATTGCCGGTGTAGCCCATGAACCAGGCATCGCGGTAGGCATTGGTGGTGCCGGTCTTGCCCGCGGCGCGCACCCCGTCGAGAATCGCGCGCTTGCCGGTGCCTTCCTCCACGACCTTGTTCATCATGAAGATCATTTGCATGGCGACTTGCTGGGAGATCACCTGCTCCGGCTTCTTGCCGTCGCGGTCGAAGCGCCACACCAGCTGGCCGTTCGGGCTGCGCACCTCGAGCACCGCGTGCGGTGCTACTGCCTTGCCGAGATTCGGGAAGGTCGCAAAGGCCGCCGTGTGGTCGAGCACGGTGACCTCGTCGGCTCCGATCGGGAGCGAGGGCGTGTCAGGCAACGGCGTGCGCAACCCCATCTTCTTGGCGGTCTCGATGATTTTTGCACGCCCGACCTTGGGGTTGCCTTTGCCGATCATGATCGAGAGCCGCACCGCCACGGTGTTGATCGAATGCGTCAGCGCCTTGGTCAGCGTCATCGACCCGCCGTAGGAGTGGCCGTAGTTCTGCGGGCACCAATTGCCGATGCAGATCGGCGCGTCGACTACGATCGAGGTCGGCTTCATGCCGTTGGCGAGCGCCGTGGCGTAGACATAAGGCTTGAACGAGGAACCGGGCTGGCGCAACGCATCGACCGCGCGATTGAACTGGCTTTGCCCGTAGTCGCGACCGCCCACCAAGGCGCGAACGCCGCCGTCGAGATCGATCAGCACCGAGGCGGATTGCGAGGCGTGATATTCGCGGCCGTACTGCCGCAGCGAAGTTTCGATGGCGCTCTCCATCGCGCGCTGCACGTTGATGTCGATGGCGGTTCGCACCACGAAGGCGCGCTCGCTCATCGATTTCGGGAAGGTGTCGACGAGCTTCTTCATCTCGTCGAAGGCCCAATCGAGATAGTAATTGGGCGAATGCTCGTCGCGGCGATCGACCGAGGTCGCCGGATTGCGCCGCGCGCCGAACACCTGGCCTTCGGTCATGAATCCCGCTTCGACGAGATTGTCGAGCACCACATTGGCTCTGGCGCGTGCCGCCGGAAGGTTGATGTGCGGTGCGAACCGGGTCGGCGCCTTGAACAGGCCGGCCAGCATTGCCGCCTCGGATAGGTTCACGTCACGGGCCGATTTGCCGAAATAATATTGCGCGGCCGCGTCGACGCCGAATGCGCCGCCGCCCATATAGGCGCGGTCGAGATAGAGCTTCAGGATCTCGTTTTTCGACAGCCGGGTCTCCAGCCAGGTCGCGAGGAACGCCTCCTTGACCTTGCGCTCGATCGTGCGCTCGTTGTTGAGGAACAGGTTCTTGGCGAGCTGTTGGGTGATGGAGGAACCGCCCTGTACGACGCCGCCCGCCCTGGCGTTGGCGGTCAGCGCGCGGCCGGTGCCCGCGAAGTCGATGCCGTAATGCTCGTAGAACCGTCGGTCCTCGGTGGCGAGCACCGCCTTGATGAGATGGTCGGGATATTCCTCGAGCGGGATCGATTCGTTGTGACGAATGCCGCGCGACCCGATCTCGTTACCGTAGCGGTCGAGGAAGGTGACGGCGAGTTCGGATTTCTTCAGCCAATCGTCGTCCGAGGTTTCGTTGAATGCCGGGATCGCGAGCGCCAGCATCAGGACCAGGCCGCCGGTGCCCAGCGTTGCCGCTTCCGAGAGGAATTCGACGGACAGGCGGCGCCACCCGGCAACATGGAAGCGGTCCATGAAGGTGGAAAACCGCTCGTAATACTCCCGCAGCCAGGCTCCGGAATGGAAAACCGTCGAATCCAGCCGCGAATCGAGGTCGAGCAGGAACCGCCTGAGCTTCGGTTTCCAGTCGTTCGGCAACAGATCGGGCAACGGGAGTTTCCTTCAAGGCACCGGCTTGGCTGCCGGTCCGGACCTGGCGTGCGTTCGGCTCGTTCGCTTTCTTAGCTCAATCGGGAGATCGGAGCCAATGGGCTGAAGCCGCCAGGCCGGACACTAGAACGTGACAATCCGCTTGAGGGTTCCGGCGAAGCTGCGAGGATGCGCCAGCCACAGAATCCTGGGGAAAATGGCTACAGCGAGGCAGACGAGCCCGGCGGGCCCGACGGTGACACATGGTCGACGAAGTTCCATTTTGGCGGGCAAAGCGCCTGCAAGACCTGAATGAGGCCGAGTGGGAAAGCCTCTGCGACGGCTGCGGCCGCTGCTGCCTCGTCAAGCTCGAGGAGGAGGAGACCGAAAACATCTATTTCACCGACGTAGGCTGCCGCCTGCTCGACACCGGGACGTGCCACTGCCGGGACTATCGGCATCGCACCGAACGGGTCGACGATTGCGTCCGGCTCACCCCGGAGACGATCGCGGAGATCGGCTGGCTGCCGCCGACCTGCGGCTATCGCCTGGTCGAGGAGGGCAAGGATTTATACTGGTGGCACCCGCTCGTCTCCGGCGACCCGGAGACGGTGCATCAAGCCGGAATCTCGGTGCGCGGCCGGGTCAACGATCTAGAGGACGACGTGCCAGCCGATGCGCTGGAACGGCGGATCGTGGATTGGCCGCTGCGGACGCCGAAGCGCGCGCGGAGAGGCAATTCGTGTCCGGACGACCGACGGGGGACAACGGACGGCGGAAAAACGAATTCGGCCGGCACCCGGATGCCGGGGAAGAATCGATAAATCCACGGGACCGAGCTCGAATGGTCGAGGTCGCCGGCTGCGATCGTCTGTCCTCCGTCCCCGTCCACTCTCGTCGGCCGGCCCCGGCGCGGCCGGTTCGTTCACGCTGCGTTCACGAAGCTCGGCCTAAGACGCAAGGCCGTGAAAGGCCACGATGATGTTGGCGAGATGCGTCTTTGCGCTTTTGCTCGCCGGCGCCGGATCGGTGGTTGCGGGCGAACTCGACGGCTGCCTTAGCCCGGAGCAACGCCGCGCGGCCATTGCCACTCGGCAAGCCATTCCGCTCGGCAAGGCCCTGCGGGCCGCCAAGGCGCGCCTCGGGGGCGAGGTCGTGCGGGCCCGGCTGTGCAAGGAGGGCAAAGAGCTCGTCTACGTGCTGACTGTGCTCGCGCATGATGGCAAAGTGACCGTGGCCACGGTAGATGGAACCTCGGGCGCCCTGATCGACGGGCACTGAGCGGGAGGTTGATGGTGCGTCTCCTCGTGATCGAGGACGATCCTGATCTCAATCGACAGCTGACAGGTGCGCTGACCGACGCGGGTTACGTCGTGGATCGCGCTTTCGACGGCGAGGAAGGGCATTATCTCGGTGAGACCGAGCCGTACGATGCGGTCATTCTCGACATCGGGCTTCCGAAGATGGACGGCCTGTCGGTGCTGGAATCGTGGCGCCGCGCCGGCCGCGCCATGCCGGTCCTGATTCTCACCGCGCGCGATCGCTGGAGCGACAAGGTCCAGGGATTCGATGCCGGCGCCGACGACTACGTGCCGAAACCGTTCCATCTCGAGGAAGTGCTCGCGCGCGTGCGGGCGTTGTTGCGGCGCTCGGCGGGGCATGCCAAGAGCGAGTTCAATTGCGGACCGGTGCGGCTCGACACGCGCACCGGCCGGGTGACGGTCGAAGGCAATCCGGTCAAGCTCACCTCGCACGAGTACCGGCTGCTATCCTATCTGATGCATCACGCCGGCCGAGTGGTGTCGCGCACGGAGCTGGTGGAGCATCTCTACGATCAGGATTTCGACCGCGATTCCAACACCATCGAGGTGTTCGTCGGCCGCATTCGCAAGAAAGTGGGCGTCGACGTCATCCAGACCGTCCGGGGGCTCGGCTATCTCCTGGCGGCGCCGGGCGATGCGCGCTAATTCGCTCGCGCTTCGGCTGTTTCTTTCGGCGACCGCCTGGACCGTGGTGATTCTGTTCGCCACCGGAGTCGTGCTGTCCTCGTTCTATCGGCACGCGGTGGAGCGGGCCTTCGACCGCCGGCTCGGCGTCTATCTGAAGACGCTGGTCGCCGACGTCGCCTCCCCCGAGGAAAGTGCCGATAAATTCCCGCAATCGCTGGGCGAGCCGCTGTTCGAGCTGCCGCTGTCCGGTTGGTATTGGCAGGTCACGCGCCTCGACCCGCAGAAGCCCGAGGTGCGCTCCTCGCGCTCGCTGTGGGACAGCGGCTTGCCGCGTCTCGAGGGCGGCAAGATTCCGACCGACGCCGGCGGCTCGCGGGTCGGCTACGTGCAAGGTCCGGAGAACCAGCGTCTTCGCATGTTCGAGCGGACCGTCGATCTCGGCGAGGAGGGTCGATATTCGATTGCGGTCGCGGGCGATGCCGCGGAGATCGACGACGAGATGCGCACGTTCAACGAAGCGCTTGCGGTGACGTTCTGCGTGCTCGCGGTCGTGCTGCTGCTGACCACCATGTTCCAGGTCCGGTTCGGGCTGGCGCCGCTCAAGCGGATATCCGAGGGTCTCGCCGCGATCCGGTCGGGAGCCGCCGAGCGGCTCGAAGGGACGTTCCCGGTGGAGATCGCCCCGCTCGCGCGCGAGACCAACGCGCTGATCGAGGCCAACCGCGAGATCGTGGAGCGCGCGCGCACTCACGTCGGCAATCTCGCCCACGCGCTCAAGACTCCCCTGTCCGTGATCGTGAACGAGGCGACTTCGCGCGGCGATGCGTTCGCCGTCAAGGTGCGGGAGCAGACCGACATCATGCGCGATCAGGTGGCCCGCCATCTCGAGCGCGCACGGCTTGCCGCGCGTTTCAGCTCGATCGGCAGCGTCACCGAGATCGGTCCGGTGGTGACCGCGCTGGCGCGCACGATGGAGAAGATCCACCACGATCGCGGCATCGCCATCGACGTCGAGGCGCCCGAGGACATCCGCTTCCGCGGCGAGCGGCAGGACCTCGAGGAGATGGTCGGCAACCTCGTCGACAACGCCTGCAAGTGGGCGCGGTCGCGGGTGTCCGTGGAAGTGCTGCGCGACGGCGCCGGCGGCGCGAGCGGTTCGCCGCTCGTGCGGCTCATGATCGACGATGACGGTCCGGGCCTTTCGCCCCCCGATCGCGAGGAGGCGCAGGCGGCGCATCGCGGGCGGCGGCTCGACGAGACCAAGCCCGGATCCGGCCTCGGGCTCTCCATCGTGGTCGAGCTCGCCGCCCTGTATGGCGGCGAGCTGTCGCTCGGGACCGCGCCGATCGGCGGCTTGCGGGCCGAGCTGGTGTTGCCGGCGGGTTGAGAATCAGAGTTTTGCCTCAATCGTGCCGCCACGTGCACGATCCGCGCCGCTCCCGGCGCCCGGGTCCTCCGCAAACGGCAGGTGGAGATGTCGCGAATTCTGCTGATCCCAGCGGCGCTGATGAGCATCGCGCTCACCGGCTGTGCCAAT
>DASWCW010000140.1:0-2335 GCA_036395835.1 Xanthobacteraceae bacterium | reverse complement strand
GATGCCATCAAGGCGGTGGTCACGAAGTCCGCCAACGACATTGCCGTGGTGATCGCGGAAGTCATCGCCGGCAACGAGGAGGATTTCGCCAAGCTGATGACCCGCAAGGCGCACGCGCTCGGCATGACCCGGACGGTCTACACCAACGCGTCCGGCCTGCCGGACGACGAGCAAGTCACGACCGCACGCGACCAGGCGCTGCTCGGGCGTGCCATTCAGGATCGATTTCCCCGCTATTATCGCTATTTCGCCACGTCGAGCTTCCATTTTCACGGGCTGGATATTCGCAACCACAACCATCTGCTCGGTCGCGTTCAGGGCATCGACGGCATCAAGACCGGGTACACCAGAGCATCCGGTTTCAACCTGGTCACCTCGGTGCGCCGCGGCGGTCGTCACGTCGTCGCCGTCGTGTTCGGAGGCTCGTCCAGCGGCGCGCGCGATGCGCGCATGCGCGATCTGATCGAGCAGCACATCGTCACGGCCTCGATCCAGCGTACCGTGCCGATGGTGGCGGAGGCGACCGAGTCGGAGCCCGCGCATGCGAAGACTCGTGTTGCCGCCGCGGATCCCGCAGTCCGGATGAGTTCCGGCGAACCGGCGCCGAAAACGCAGGCCGACACTCTCCCGACCGCGGCACCGTCGTCGCCACGATCCGGATCGGCCGAGCCGATTCAGCCGATTCCGGTGAAGACCATCACGGTGCGGCCGCGCGTGATCCAGAGTTCTGCGCTGGGCTCGCTGGTCACGACGGCGCCGCAGGCGAACACCGTGCCGCCCCAATGGGCCGCAGCCGCTCCGACGCCCGTAGCCGTTGCCGCACCATCTCCTGCCGTCGCGCCCGCGGCAGTCGCGCCCGCAGCAACCGCGCCCGTGGCGGTCGGGCGCGCCTCGGCCATGGCGGCGAGCGAGCCAACACCGTTACCTCCGCCGCCCGGCGCGCGTCCCGGCATTCTCGGAACCTTGCCGGTCCAGACGGTCTCGGCCGAAAGCGCGCCGGCTCCCGCGATCGCGCCGGCCGCTCCTCCCACCACGCCCGCGCAGCGAACCGCAGCACCGCGCGCTGGGTGGATGATTCAGCTCGGCGCGTTTGCCGACGAGGCGGAAGCCAGGCAACGCCTGCGTTCCGCCCAGAGCATGGCGCATGATCTGCTCGCCAAGGCCGATGGCTTCACCGAACGGGTACTGAGGGGCTCCAAGGAGCTTTATCGGGCGCGGTTCGCCGGATTCGACAAGGAGAAGGCCGAAGCTGCGTGCCATTATTTCAAACGTAACGATATTGCGTGCATGACACTCAAGAACTGAGCACAGAGAAAAGAGCACAGGGAACAGGGAATGGCGTCCGGACGGGAACCGCTGAGTGGTGTCGAGTCAGGAGTCCTCAGCGATGACGGCGAAGAAGAGTGTCTTTGGCCTCGTTGATACGGGCCGCGAGATACGTCGACCCCCCCTGGTCGGGGTGCAATTTCTTCATCAGAGTTCGGTGCGCGCGCCCGATTTCCTCGGCGCTGGCGCCCGGCTCAAGGCCAAGGATCTGATAGGCCTCCTCCTGCGTCATTGGCCCGGTCCGCGGCGTCCTGCCGGTCCCCGTTGCCGCATCAGCCTTCGCGTGCTCACGCCAGCCGGGATTCCTGCGGTCAAGATACGTTGCAAGTAGCTGGCGGCTTTCCTCGTCGATCTCGGCGAGCAGCCCCACTAGCGTGGCGAGGTCCAGCGCATCGAGGTCGACGCCCTCGTGGCGGCCCGCGAGAATGCGCCCGCGCATCGCGCCGGTGTCGTGATCGAGCTCCATTTCCAGGAAAGCGGAACGCACGCGGGAAATCTGCCCCGGGCTCCTGCGAGCGCGGCGGCCGAAGCCCATTCCGCCCGGCCAAAGTCCCAGCAGGGCAAGTCCCGCGAGCCCCAGCGGCAAAGCCAAGCCGAAGCGGCCGAGCGCCACCAGGATGACAGCGCCGGCCAGCGCCCCGGTGCCTGCCGAGGTTTTGAGGACGCGGGCTGCGACCTTCGGATCGGTTCTGGTGAAAGCGTTGAGCGCCCACAGCAACAAGACAAGAGCGGCAATGCCGAGGAGTGCGGCGGCCATGATTATTTGAGCTGTTCGAGCAGCTTGAGGGTCGCCGTTCCGCGCTTGGCCGAGAGATCCGCCAGCGCTTTGAGCCCACCGGCCGCGTAAGCCGCGACGGCGCGCAGCAGCTCGGCCAGCTGGTGCGCCGCTCCGGCATCGAATCGGCAATAGGCCCCGCGCGTGAGCCGGGCGATTTCCCGAAACGCCTGCTCGGCGACGGGGTCGCCGCCCTCCTGGAACAGGAATACCGGAACGCCGCGAAGCCCGAGC
>DASWCW010000139.1:0-4765 GCA_036395835.1 Xanthobacteraceae bacterium | reverse complement strand
CGACGCGCGGCCTGTGGGAGATCTACTGAGCGCCGCGGCGGGCACAGGTCGGAACACCGGGCCTGCCGCGCGGTTGCCTCGGGGAAGACGTCGACGTGCGATGAACGAAGCCTCGCTCCGCAATTTCACCATCAATTTCGGGCCGCAGCATCCGGCCGCGCATGGCGTGTTGCGCCTGGTGCTCGAGCTCGACGGCGAGGTCGTCGAGCGCGTCGATCCGCACATCGGCCTGTTGCACCGCGGAACCGAGAAGCTGATCGAATACAAGACCTATCTGCAGGCCCTGCCCTATTTCGATCGGCTCGACTACGTCGCGCCGATGAACCAGGAGCATGCGTTCAGCCTGGCGACGGAGCGGCTGCTGGGCATCCAGGTGCCGAGACGCGCCCAGCTCATCCGAGTGCTCTATTCCGAGATCGGCCGGCTGCTGTCGCATCTGCTCAATGTCACGACCCAGGCCATGGACGTCGGCGCGCTCACACCGCCGCTGTGGGGCTTCGAGGAGCGCGAGAAGCTGATGGTGTTCTACGAGCGCGCCTCGGGAGCTCGCATGCACGCCAATTATTTCCGGCCCGGCGGCGTGCATCAGGATCTGCCGGAAAAGCTCATCGACGACATCTGGAATTTCTGCGACCCGTTCCTCGTCGTTTGCGACGACATCGAGGGCCTGCTCACCGACAACCGCATCTTCAAGCAGCGCAATGTGGAGATCGCGGTGATCAGCCAGGAGGATGCCTGGAACTGGGGCTTTTCCGGCGTGATGGTGCGCGGCTCCGGCGCAGCCTGGGACCTGCGCAAGGCGCAGCCCTACGAGTGCTACGCGGAAATGGAGTTCGACATTCCGGTCGGCAAGAACGGCGACTGCTACGATCGCTACCTGGTGCGCATGGAGGAAATGCGCCAGTCGGTGCGCATCATGAAGCAGTGCTTGGAGAAGCTGCGCCTGCCGGAGGGCCAGGGCCCGGTGGTCTTCCCCGACAACAAGATCGTGCCGCCCCGGCGCGCGGTGATGAAGAGCTCGATGGAAGCCCTGATCCATCATTTCAAGCTCTACACCGAAGGCTTCCGCGTGCCGCCAGGCGAAGTCTATGCGGCGGTCGAGGCGCCCAAGGGGGAGTTCGGGGTCTACCTCATCGCCGACGGCACCAACCGGCCTTACAAGTGCAAGATCCGCGCGCCCTCGTTTGCTCATCTGCAGGCGATGGATTTCCTGACGCGCGGCCACATGCTGGCCGATGTCTCGGCGATCATCGGCTCGCTGGACATCGTGTTCGGCGAGATCGACCGTTAGGAGGAAATCGTGTCCGACCAATCCGGCGGCCGCATCGTGCCGCGAGAGCCGATCCAGATGGTGGCGGAGAGGACCGGCGCATCCCACGATGCCGGAACCATCACCTTGAGCTTCCGCAATTCCGCCGGCGAGGTAGTGACGGTTCAGGTGGAAAAAGCGGAAGCCGAGAAGCTTTTGCAGATGTTGCAGCGGGCGCTCGAAGCCGCCCGTGCGAGCGGCTGATCCCATGCTCCTTGCGGAATGCTGTCGTTGCGCAATGGCCTGATCTGCGTCCTCGGCGGCACCGGATTTTTAGGCCGGCGCATCGTTCGCCGTTTGCGCGATCATGGCCACGCGGTCCGCATTGCGTCGCGGCATCCGCAACGCACCCGATCGCCGATCACGGACGAGCGCCTGCAGTCGATCCGCGCCGACATCGAGGACGAGACTTCGCTCGCCGCGGCACTCACCGGCACGCGAGGCGTGGTCAACGCGGTGAGCCTCTATGTCGAGCGCGGAAACACCACGTTCCGCTCGGTGCACGTCGAGGGAGCCGCGCGCGTCGCGCGCCAGGCCCGCCGCGGCGGCGTTGAACGCTTGATCCACGTCTCGGGCATCGGCGCGGATCCCGGCTCCGATTCGCCCTACATCCGCAGCCGCGGCGAAGGCGAGCTTGCGGTAAAATCCGCCTTCCCCGATGCGACGATCGTGCGCCCGGCGGTGATGTTCGGTCCCGACGACGCCTTTCTCAACACGACGCTGACCTTGCTTCGAAGGCTGCCCGCATTCCCGATGTTCGGGAGCGGCAGAACCAGGCTGCAGCCGGCGGATGTGGAGGATGTCGCCAAGGCGATCGTCCGGGCGGTCGGCGAGCGCCGGCCGCTCTACGAGCTCGGCGGTCCCCGGATTTACACTTATGAGGGCCTGCTGCGGACCATTGCGCAAAAGGCCGGGTTGAAGCCGATGCTGCTGCCGGTGCCGTTTCCGCTCTGGCAGGGGCTGGCGTGGATAGCCGAACTGTTGCCCCGTGCGCCGGTCACCCGCAATCAGGTGGAGCTGATGCGGATCGACACCATCGCCGGCTCGGAGCCCGGATTCGAGGCGCTCGGAATCTCGCCGCGCACACTCGAGGACATGCTCGACCTGATCCTGTCCGGCAGCGCGCCGGACGCGAAGCCCGGCACGGAATGAATTTGCAGAATTCGGGTGGCTCTCGGTCCGGGGCTTTGGCATGAGCGAACCGAAGATTGGACAGATGATTCGGAGTTGCGGGATTGGATATGGCAGCCAAAGCCCGAAGCGAGCGCCCGGTCGAGGCAGGGGACGCGAAGGCGGGTCCGCCCGTGGCCGATCGCATCGCGTCGCTCGATTGGGACGGGATCGCGGAGGATCTCGACCGCTACGGCTGCGCGGTCACCGGGCCCGTGCTCGGCGCGGCGGAGTGCAAGAGCCTCGCTGCGCTCTATCCGCGCGATGAAAACTTCCGCAGCCGCGTCGTCATGCGGCGGCACGGTTTCGGCAGCGGCGAATACAAATATTTCTCTTATCCGCTGCCCGACCCAATCGGCGCCTTACGCGCTGCGCTCTATCCATGTCTCGCGCCGATTGCCAACCGCTGGAACGAGAGGATGGGACTGGAGCCGCGCTATCCGGTGGTTCACGAAGCATTTCTGCGCAAGTGCCATGCGGCTGGACAATCGCGCCCCACGCCTTTGCTGCTGAAATACGTGACAGGCGATTTCAATTGCCTGCATCAGGACCTCTACGGCGAGCTTGCATTTCCGCTGCAGGCGACCTTCCTGCTCTCGCGGCCGGGTCGCGATTTCACCGGAGGCGAATTCCTGCTCACCGAGCAGCGCCCACGCCTGCAGTCGCGCGCCGAAGTCGTGCCGCTGGCCGAGGGCGAGGGCGTGATTTTCGCGGTGCACCACAGGCCGGTCGAGGGCACCCGCGGGTCTTATCGCGTGAATTTGCGGCACGGCGTGAGCCGGCTGCGCAGTGGCGAGCGCTACACGCTCGGCGTGATTTTTCACGATGCCAAATAGCGGCGGCACGCAACGGCGCGGCGCAGCGGGAACCTTTTCACGGGGGAATCGATTGTCTCGACGCTTCGAAGCCTGCGAGCAAAAACTTGTTTGCGAACCGTCGAGCCGTCCTGCTGATCGCCGTATGTTTGGGCTGCGTGCTTGCCCCCGGACTCTCTGCGGCCAAGTCGTCGCGGCACGCGCATGCTCGCGCACATAAGGCTCCGCCGCAGCTTTCCGCCGACGCGGTCAACCAGGCCGAATATTCGCCCTCGCTCAAGCTCGACCGGGTGCATCCGCTCATGCTCAAAGCGGAGATCCTGCTGGATCGAGCCGCGGTTTCGCCCGGGCAGATCGGCGGCAAGGACGGCGAGAACGCCCGTAAGGCGATCGCCGCTTTCCAGCAATCGCATGGGCTCGACGCGACCGGGAAGCTCGACCAGGAGACCTGGAAGGAGCTGGCGCAAGGCTTCGGCCAAGCGGCCATCGTCGAGTATGCAATCAGCGAGCAGGACGTCAAAGGACCTTTCGCAAAGACGATCCCCAACGGCCTGGAAAAGATGGCTCGTCTCGATCATCTCTCCTACACGAGCCCGCTCGAGCTGCTGGGCGAGAAATTCCACATCGACCCGAAGCTGCTCACGCTGCTCAATCCGGGCAAGCGTTTCGAGGAGGCCGGAACCTCGATCCTGGTGCCCAACGTCGGCGAACGCGACGTTTCCGCTCGCGTGGCCAGGATCGAAGTCGACAAGTCGACGCGGGCGGTCCGCGCGCTCGGGGACAAGGGCGAGCCGATCGCGTTCTATCCGGCTTCGATCGGGAGCCAGGAGAAGCCAGCGCCGAGCGGACAATTCAGGGTCCGTCGGATCGCGCATAATCCTACCTACCATTACGATCCGAAATTCAAGTTCAAGGGTGTCCACACCAACCGCAAGCTCACGGTCGCGCCAGGTCCGAACAATCCGGTCGGCGCGGTGTGGATCGATCTCACCAAGGAGAGCTACGGCATTCACGGCACGCCGGACCCGGAACGGATCGGCAAGACCTACTCGCACGGTTGCATCCGGCTGACGAACTGGGACGCGCTCGATCTCGCCAAGCGCGTGCGCAAGGGCACGCCGGTCGATTTCGTCGACGCGCCTTCCCGGCTGCCGACCGGCGAAGGGCCGGGCGAAGCGCGCGGTCGGGAGTGAGCTCCGAACTGTCATCGCCCGCGAAAGCGGGCGACCTGGTAATCACAGTCTTTGGAATGGCCCAGGATCGGACCCGATCTGGTCGCGATACTGGGCCGCCTGGACAAGCCGGGCGATGACAACCCAGGAGATCGGACTCACACCTTGAGCCTGAACGCCGCGCCGTCGCGAACGACCCGCCCGGCGGCGAAATGCGCGCCGATCACGAGCGTGTCCGTGCCGGCGAGCCGCGAGAACAATTCTTCCCGCGTGCGCGTCGACTGCGCCGCGTCGAAATC
>DASWCW010000138.1:0-33338 GCA_036395835.1 Xanthobacteraceae bacterium | reverse complement strand
GGCAAAACACGCACATTACGCTTGGACAGGGAACGAAGAGGCGATCATCCAGGTTCAGTTCACCGGGCCGGGAGCCATCGACTACATCAACCCCGCTGACGATCCACGTAAGAAGACTCAGTGAAGGCACCAATTCTAATTTGCTGTGGTTATATCGCTCGTCGAGGATAGAACGAACCCATTAAGGACCACCTGCTACGGGCCCCGCTCGGCTTCGCCCAGGGCGGGGCTTGTCGCAAATGAGTTTCCCCCGCCGCTGATCTTAGGCGAGTTTTCCACAAGCAGGGAACTACACAAACGCCTACACGACAGCGGAATGCGTCATCAAAAAACGTCGCATTATCAACGGCTACTGTCTCTTAGGTCGGGCTCCTCTCGACCACACCTTGGCCGTTGCCGGTGGGATAACTTGGTGGTATCACTCGGATGGCAGGTAAGCGATATTCGCTAGGATTTTCAGGAGGTTCCGCTTACGCCCGCCGTCTCCCCTAGGGAGCGCCAACCGACAATATCACCATCTCAACATCATTCCGCCGAATCCGCCATGACGCGCTTGCCCCGGCGTAAGGCGATAACGCTGCTCCGGATACTCGCTCCGCGCCGCCTTGAAGCTTGAAGTATGCTGGCGAGCGCTGGCCTGAAGGCACGCGCGCGCACCCGCTGGATGCAACGGTGATTGATCGGTTACAAAGTCAACGCGACAGCCAGTCAAATCTGCCGGGCCGGGTCGAATGCTCGGGAGCGTAGGCATAACCCAGCGCCCGGCTTGCGCCGTCCTTCGGGCGCTTCTCGAAATGCGCCGGGCCATTGCCGTATTGATAGCGGACCAGAACCGTGCCGTCGGCGAGCGTACGCTCCTCACGCAGCAACGGACCTCTCCTGGTCACGTTCACCGTTCTCCCGGAAGCCCAGCCGCGCGCTTGGCCAGAATCAATGTTGCGTTTTTCGTGCGAGCGGGCTTGAGCGTGGGACGGGGTCTGGACGACCGATTGCGACTTCCCGACTCGTCGTGTGTTCGGTTCGTTTCGGGCGTCGCTCGGCGGGTGGCGTGTCGCCCCCATCGACTGCGAGGCTACGGCTGGACGGCCGGAATCCGCGGCCGCATTGGTTTCGTCTACCTGGTCGGGCACCGCGGAAGGGGTTCGCGCTGGCGCGTTCGTCCCCCGAGGCGCCTCAGGGGGGAGCGTTTGGCTTGACTCCTGCGGGTTGGACTCTTGCGGGTTCGCCGACGCGGACCGCGACGACGCCGATCCGCTTTCCGCTGCGGCCGAGTCGGGCGCAACCTGCGCCGGCGCGCGATGCGGCGTCGAAGGCGGCGCAGTCGGTCGCTCCGTGCTGCTGGAAGGGGGCACAGGTGCCGGTACCTGGTCAGGACGCGCAGGAGCCCCGCTCCGCGCCGGCAGGCTGTCCTGTCGAGACGCAATCTTATTCGGGGGAGCCGCGGGATTCTCTAGCTCGATATCGAAGGAACGCAGCGCGGCCGCCATGACCGCCACGCCGAGCACCACACAGGCGGCCGACGCGATCAGCGCGCCCGGGCTGAACGGCGATCCAAGTCGCATTGGTACACGAGCCGCCCGCGCTGCCGGCCGGGCAGGATGGGCGGACGCGCGGTGGCCCCCCAGGTGCTGCCGCCCGAGGCTCGTCAGCTCGTAACGTGAGGCATCACGGTTCCATTGCAATAGTCCGCGACGCTGGGCGGTCGTCATGAGCGCCAGTTTTCCGCTCTGCGTTTCGGAGAAAGCGTCCAAATTGCCGTGCCGATCGATGTGCTCCAACCCCGAGGCAAGGCGTAATGCCTCCTCGTCCATTTGTGCCCATGACGGTAGGCCCGCAGCGTGTCGTCCGAAGGCTCTCGACAGAATTCTCATGGGTCGCACGGGGTCTCGCACCCGGTTACAACCTGGGCATCGATCTCAACGGAACGATGGTCAATAGGTTCCGGCCCTTCCCATCCGGGAAGGTCGTTTCCGCTCCCTGTTTACGCCCCATCTTGGCCGAGATGGAGGATCCACTTACGGTCGCCATGCCGGTCACCCAGGAGGGCATATGAAGCTCGGCATTTCCCTACCGCTGGTCGATATCAAGGGCGATCCCGCGACGGTACGCGATTTCGCGCAAACCGCGGAAGGCTTGGGCTATCGCCACCTCGCCGCACCCGATCACGTGCTCGGCGTCAATGTGGCGAGCCGGCCGGATTGGGGGAACCGCAACACCTCCAAGGATTTTTTTCACGATCCATTTGTCCTGTTCGGTTTCTTGAGCGCCTGCACGCAACAAATAGAGTTCTCCACCCAGGTCTTGATCCTGCCGCAGCGCCAGACCGTGCTGGTCGCGAAGCAGGCGGCATCGCTGGACGTGCTATCGGGCGGACGCTTCCGGTTCGGCATCGGAGTGGGCTGGAACCCCGTGGAGTTCGTCGGGCTGAACGAGAATTTCCGCGACCGCGGCAAGCGTCAGGAAGAGCAGGTGCGGGTCATGAAGGCGCTGTGGGCCGAGCCGCATGTAAAATTCAAGGGGCAATGGCATACGATCGACGATGCCGGCATCCATCCGCTGCCGACCAAGCGAACCATCCCGGTCTGGTTCGGCGGGCACGCGGATGCGACGCTGCGCCGGATCGCCAAAATGGGCGACGGCTGGATGATGCTGGCGCATGCGAAAGGCGCCGAGGCCGAAACCGCGTTCAGCAAGCTCCGCGGCTATGTCGAAGCAGCAGGACGCGATCCGAGCACGATCGGACTGGAAGTCTGGGTTTCCACCGGCGAAGGCGGCCCGGAGGACTGGCGCAAGGAGTTCCGGTACTGGCAGAGCATCGGCGTCAGCCATGTCACCGTCAACAACACCTATGCCCGGGGCCCGCATCGCCGCATCGTGGGAAGGACGATGGCCGATCATCTGCAAGCCATGAAGTGGTATTACTCGTCCGTCGTCGATCTGTTGTGACGAGCTCCCGGGACGTCCCCGTCACTCCGCCGAATCCGCCACAACCCGCTTGCCGCGACGCAACGTGATGCGCCGCTCCGGATGCTCGCCGCGCGCCGCCTTGAAGATCGCGCGCGCGAGCGGCGCATTGAAGGCACGCGCGAGCACCCGCTCGATGCAATCCCGATCGACGGCGTCCCAAAGCTCGACGCGGTACGGCAGCTTTTCCTTCTGGCCGCCGGGGCCGGCAACCTGCAGCACCTTCGACTTGTCCTGCTTGTGCTCGACCATTCGGGGCTCCCTCGGCCGTTCACCGCAAGGGGAGACGCAGGCGGAGTTCGCTTCATTGTCGCGGCGCGTTCCACCGCGAGACGATGCGGTTCTTGTGGCGCAGCGTGACATAGCGCTCCGGAAACTCCCGCGTTGCCGCGTAATATGCCGCGTACCCGATGCTGCCGTTCGCGGTCACGGCAAGTACCTGCTCGACCGAGACTCTGGCCTCGTCCCATAATTCCACCCGGTAGGGCAGGTCCTCGCGTTCGACCGGAACCGGACCGAGGGACGTTGCGTCCGGTCCGTCGTCCTCGGGATCGCCCACCGGTGCCAAGCGATACAGCTCGCCGGGAAGGTGCGGCGCTTTGCCCATCCGGGGAGCAGGATCGAGCTTGAAACTCGTGCGCATGCACCTGTGCTCGGTTGCAAGGCGGGCGCCCCCGCCCTATCGTCCCCGGCCGGACAGCCCGCGATGGATGCCGCATTATAGCCTGACGCGTGGCGCAGGATAGCCTGATGCGTGGCCCAGCAAAGCGACCGACGTAAAGGATGCCGTCGAGCACCGCCGCACCACCCCAGGGGTCGAGCGACGCCCAGCGCTTTGAGCTGCTGGTCGACGCAATCACCGATTATGCGATTTACATGCTCGACCCCGACGGGTTCGTCATCAGCTGGAACTCCGGCGCGCAAAGGGTCAAGGGATATGACTCGGGCGAAATCATCGGCCGGCATTACTCCCGCTTCTTCACGCCCGAGGACCGGGCGGCCGGGGTTCCGGCCCGAGTTCTGAACGAAGCAAAAGCAGCCGGCCGATCCGAAAGCGAGGGTTGGCGGGTCCGCAAGGACCGAAGCCGGTTCTGGGCGGCAGCGGTAGTGCAGCCGGTGCGGGACGCGGCCGGCCGAATGGTCGGGTTCGCGAAAATCACCCGCGACATCACCGAACGGCAGGCCGCGCAGCAGGCCCTGCTCGAAAGCGAGCGCCGCTTCCGCCTGCTGGTCGAAGGCGTGATGGATTACGCGATCTACATGCTCGACCCGAGCGGAATGGTCGTCAATTGGAATGCGGGCGCGCAGCGACTGAAAGGTTACGCCGCCAATGAAATCGTCGGCCAGCACTTCTCGCGCTTTTTCACCCGGGCGGACCGCGCGGCGGGGCTGCCGATGCGCACACTCGAAATCGCCGCCCGCGAGGGCCGCCACGAATCCGAAGGCTGGCTCGTCCGCAAGGATGGAAGCCGCTTCTGGGCATCGATGTTGGTAGACGCGATCCGCAATGACGGCGGCGAACTGCTGGGATTCGCCAAGATCACCCACGACATCACCGAGCGGCACGCCGCGCAGGAGGCCCTGCAGGAAAGCGAGCGTCAGTTCCGCCTGCTGATCAACGGCGTGGTGGACTATGCCCTGTACATGCTCGATCCCAACGGCATCGTCACCAATTGGAACGCCGGCGCAGAGCGCATCAAGGGCTACACGGCCGAAGAAATCGTCGGGCAGCACTTCTCACGATTCTACACCGAGAGCGAACGCTCGGCCGGCGCGCCCGCCCGCGCCCTTCACACCGCGGCGCAAGAGGGGCGGTTCGAGGCGGAAGGCTGGCGGGTGCGCAAGGATGGCAGCCTGTTCTGGGCGAACGCGGTCATCGATCCGATCCGGGACGAAGCGGGCAAGCTGGTGGGTTACGCCAAGATCACCCGCGACATCACCGAGCAGCGGGAGGCGCGCCTCGCGCTGGAGCAGGCACAGGTCCAGCGCAACTATGCCCAGAAGATGGAAACGCTCGGACAGCTCACCGGAGGCGTCGCCCACGACTTCAACAACCTGCTGATGATCGTTGGCGGGCACGTACAGACCGTCAAGAAGCTGATCGCGCAGGACCCCAAGGGGACGCGTGCGGCGGAAGCGATCGAGCTTGCCGCAAGACGGGGAGAATCGCTGACTCGGCAGCTGCTCACCTTTTCGCGGCGCCAGACGCTTAACCCGGTGGTGATCGAAATCGGCGAGCGGATCGAAGCCGTCCGCGCGATGCTCGCAAGCTCGATTGGGCCGTCCGCGAAGCTCGTGACCAACATCACGCCCGACACCTGGCCGGTCAAGATCGACCCCAGCGAATTCGAGCTTGCTCTGATCAACATCGCGCTCAATTGCCGCGATGCCATGGCGCAGGACGGCGTCATCACAATCACGGCTGAGAACATGCGGCTCCGGCCGGGGGATTCCCCGCAGAATCTGGAAGGCGATTTCGTGGCCCTCACGATCGCCGATCGGGGCTGCGGAATTGCGGCGGATATCCTGCCGAAAGTGTTCGACCCGTTTTTCACGACCAAGCAGAAAACCAAGGGAACGGGGCTCGGACTTTCGCAGGTGCACGGCTTCGCTCACCAATCCGGCGGCACCGTCGTCATCGAGAGCGAGTTGGGAAAAGGAACGAGCGTCACGCTCTATCTGCCGCGCGCGGATGCAACTCCCCGCAAGGAGGCCGCGGAATCCGCCGCGCAATCCTCGGCCAGCGGAACGGCGCTGTTGGTCGAAGACAATCCGGATGTCGCGGAGGTCAGCGTCTCGATGCTGGAGCAGCTTGGGTATCGGGTGCATGCGGCCAATGACGCGCTGACCGCGCTCGAAGCCGTCGAAGCCGGCAGCTTCGACCTCGTGGTCAGCGACATCGTCATGGCGGGCGCCATGGACGGGCTCGGCCTGGCGCGCGCCATTCGGCAGCGCCATCCGGATCTGCCGATCATTCTCGTCACCGGCTACAGCAACACCGCGGCGCTCGCCGATCCGGAATTTGCCGTGCTTCGCAAGCCGTATCAGCTCGCCGACCTGAGCCGTGCCGCCGCGAAAGTGATTGCCGAGACCAGGCAGTCCCCGCCCAGCAATCTCGTGCGCCTGCGCGACGCCAGGCGGGGCGCGCACCCGAAGAACGAGGGGCCGTAGGTGTTCGCAGCGCGTCCGGCCGGGTCACGCGCCAGGCACTCAGAATGTCACTGCTGCTTTCGAGTGCCGGGCGCGGCAGGCCTATCCTCGTTCGCCATGCATCTCGTCATGAATGTTTTGCGCGCCTGACCGGTCAGCTTCTGATTGTCGGCACCGAACGTGCAGGTCTCCAGTTTCTGCTCTTTGGTGATCGCGAGAGCCGGCACGTTCACCAGCACGGTCGCGAGCAATCCGAGCGCGGAGGCACATCGCAGCATATCGTCGGCTCCCATCCGGTCGGCGGGGCTCAGCCTGGGATCCGGGCTGAAGCACGCGGATTCACCGCGATCCCGTCGCGCTCTTGCGCCAGTTGAGGGTGGCGGTGCGGCCGTTGCGGAAACTGCCGGTGGCGTCGAGCCGGCCCTCTTTCAGCGTTCCGGTCAGATCGATCGCGGCGGCGCGGGTGCCGTCGCGCTTCTCGGCATGCACGCGCATCTTGGCTTCGCCCGATGCGGAGACCTCGCCGGCCATGACCATGGTCACGCCCGGATCGCGGCCGGGCCACTGGCCGGCGATCCTGCCTCGGCTGAGCGTGGCCTGTGCCCGGAAGCAGCGCGGCGGCTCGGCCGCCGCCGGGCCGTAGCAGATCGGCCCCGCGTAGAGCCCGTCGGCGACGCCCGCCGCCGCGGCCGGCGCATTGGCGAGCGAGCGCGGCGGCGCGTCCGGCACCGCGGCGGTCTGCACCGCCGGCTCGATCCTTTTTCGGGCCGTCTCGGCACGCTCGGCTGCGGCCTGCGTATCGCGGCGAGCCGTTTCGGCGCTGGCGCGTCCGGCCTCCGCGCCGCGCGGCGGCGCTTGTGCCGGGCGTTGCTCGGCAGCGGGTTTCGCCTCGCGATCGGGCGTTTGCCGCTTGGCTTCGGCAAGCGCCCGCGCCTGTTCGAGCTTACCCTGATGGTTCTGCGCGAACGCCCAATAGCCGCCGGCTACGGCCAACACCAAGGCGGCGGCGGTGAGCCATTTTGCCCGATCGCCGGCGAGGTCGCGCCGCTCCGGCTCGGGAGCCGGCAGGGCGCCGCGCCCCTCGGCGTCGGTCGACGGGAGGGCTGGTGGGGTCGGCAATTCCTCGGCCATGGCCATGCTTTAACGCTCCGATTGCCGCACTCAGGATGGCACTGTCTCGGGCTCCGACGGAATTATCCGACCTGCAACAAGCCGATCCGGATCCGCCCGTATGGGCGGGCTGCGGCCGGCATGGGGCTGTGGACAGCGAGCGGGATTTTCCGCGGCCGTTGCAGAAGTGTAACAGCGCAAGGCGAACCGCCCCGGTAAGATAGGCCATCGAGACGGGAGGAGTCGTTGGAGAAACTCTTACTGGCAACCGCCGTGGGCGGTGCGTTCGATCTGGGCGGTCCCGCGCTTGCAGACACTTGCACGATCGACGCGCTGGTCGCCTCCGCGGGCGCAAAGATGCTGGCCGGAATAGCGCTGGCGCTGAGCGGCCTCACCGTGACGGCTTCGATGTTCGTCGTGCGCAAATGGCTGTGGCGCTATCTCGGCCTCCATGCCACGGACCGGCTGCGTCGGTTCGGCAGCATCGGCCTGCTCCTTGCGACGCTCGGCATCGCCGGCGCGGCCTATAGCGCTGACATTACCGGGATCGCGCGACAAGTCCCGGAGCCTTGGCTGCGGATCGGAATTGCGGCCGGAGCCGCATTGCTCGGCGCGATTGCGGTGCGCGCCATCGCGGACGTGATCTGGGGACGGGCTTCGAAATGGGGGCGCCGGATCCGATACGGCGGCAGCGGCATCGCGGCCCTCGGCGTTGCCAGCGTGCTTATCGTGCAGGGCGCGGTTTTCTTTCACCTCGATGAAAAAATCAATTCGATTCCTCGCCTGAAGGAAATCAGCTCGATCCAGCGCATCGTCCAAATCTTCAGCCGATAGTGAGGCGCCGTCGTATGCGGTCGACCTCGCGTCTCGATCCGCGATCGCGACGCAGGCTCAGCGCATCGACATCGGCAGAAGCGCGAGCAGACCGGTGAGGGCGGCGATCAAGCCGGCGGCGCCGGCCACGGCTGCCCAATAGCGGAGCGATTGCAGTCTCGAGCTCTCGGCCGCGCCGGCCGGATCTTCGCCGTGCAACGATGGATCGACGACGGGCTCCGGCGGCGCGGTCTCGCCGGCGGGACGCGCGGGAGCTTCGCCCCGCGAATCCCCGGATCCGGCTTCGGGCTTGGCGCGCACGATTTCAGGCCCCAGCCGCTCGAGCGCCTCGTGCCAGCGATGCTCGTCGCTCGATTCATCCATTGGTTTGAAACAATGTTGTCCCGATCCCGCCGGATCAGCCATGCCAGAGGCGCGAGCGTATCGGGACCGAGGAAACGATTCAATCAGGATCCGCGCAAGCCGGGAGCGTAGGGTTAATCCGACAGTTTCCGGCTGGACCGCCCCAAGCATGCCAATCGGAGCTCCCCGGGAAATGGAATGCGGGTCGCCTCGCCCGGCCCATCTGTCCGTCGTGTGTCGTCGTTGGTTACTTCACCAGCAGGCCCGTGCTTTGCGCGCTTCGCGGCGCGTCGACCTGCGCCAGGATGTCGGTAATGCGGCGATCACAGAGATTTTCCACTCGTTCTCGCCTCACCACGGCCAAGGCGGCATCGCATACGAGCGCGGTCTCGGAGCCGACGAGCCTCCATTGCTTGAGCTTGTTTTCGAGTTGCGTCAGCTCGTCCTCGATCATTGCCTTGTCGACGTTCGCTCCGTCCGATCCGAATCCCGCCGCCCGTTTGAGGATCCGCGCATATGACCCGATTGCGGCGCGAGCCTTCTCGGCGCGCTCGCCGACCAGGCCGCGCGCGCGCACGATTCGATAGAGCGCTTCGTGAAACAGGACGATCTGAGGTTTCGCCATTGGGGCCTCAATTCCCGCCGCCCCCTCTGATGACGAATTCGGCTTCCCTCGCTCGTTGGATAAAGGGCCGGTACCCGAAGGCCCGGCCCCGTTTTCTCAGCGCTTCGGCACTCCGGAGAGCCGCTGGTCAGGCGGAAGGCCGTCGTGCACTGGCTGACGGAGACCGCGTGACGCCGTTTGACCGATTGGCATCAGAGGCTGCCACCTTACCGCATGCTAATGCGCCGGCACCCCGGAAGTTCCGTTCCGCAAAACGGCGGTGGCGGATTGGTCCAGGGAGCGGGATCGAGATTGCGCCCCGGCCCTCGCGTAGGCCCGGCCGCGGAGCAATCCGAGCAAGCAGCCGTCAACGAGGCGTGGGAAACACCAGGGTGAGCGTGCCGATCAAAGCCGCGAGCAAAAACAGATGATGATGCTCGGCGCTTTGCAGCGCGGTCGCGAATTGATCGCATAGCCGATCGATCGACCCGAGCAAGCCAAGCAGCGGATCGCTGCCGCCATAGGAGCCGGCCGCGAGCCAGAAATCCGGACGGAGCATGATTTGCAAGGTGTTTGGCAACATGGTTTTGAGAAATGCCGAAGGCCTGCAGTGCTTGGCAATGGCAACATGGCAGATTTACGGCGGGCTGGTAGGCGCGTTGATATCCCGGAACATGCGGTACGTCGGCGGCGCGAACCCTCGATTTGGCGATGCCGACCGCGCTTACACCGGCGGCCAGGATCGAGGCTGCTGCGACGTGACGGCGCTCCGTGATTCTGACGGCGATTTGGACAGCGCCGCCCGTTGGAGCCCGTGCCGGCTGCGGCATTCGGCCGCGCCAAACGCGAAACCGGAGTGCGCGCATCTACGGCCGCAGCCTTGCTTGGAATGATCGTTCGTCAGGGCAGCGGGCCTTGAACGAAGCTTTTCCGGCTGTCTGTGCGCCGCACGTTCACCGACATGTGAGTGCGAGCGTCTCACGAATGACGATTTCCCCCTCTACCACGGGCCCACGTGACAAAAACATCAAGCGCGAGGGTCGCAATGGCTTCCGTAATGATTGTTTGTCCTGAGACCCGTCGAGAGATTTATACCGGCATCGAGACGGACGAGGCGAGCTTTGCGAAATTGCCGGACGTGCCGAGCCGCACGCAATGCCCGATCTGCGGGCAGGACCATGTCTGGACCAGGGAGGACGCCTGGCTGTCCATGACGCGACTGAAGCAGGTCGCCTGACCCCGCGCGCGCTGCGCGCTCTTCGCCCACTCTTGGCCGCGGAGCGGCCCGGCTGGAACCCAGCCGGGCGTTTCGACGTTGTTGAGCGCCAGTTCGTGTTTTCCAAGTCTGGTCCTGGCGAACGGCACAGCCCCGGTTCACGTACCGAGCATCGGACCGGGGCTGTCTTCCGCTCATGCGTTCCTTCGGCAGCACGGAACGGTCGCGCCTCGACGGCGAGGCTACAGATGGCGAGCGGGGTGAGCCATGAACGCAACATCCGACAAGGACGCCCGACTGAGCCGGGACATCCAGGCCAAGATCGGCGAGAAGCTGGCGTTGCTCTATGTGCCGGTGTTGCGGCAGGACATGCCGCAGCAATTGTCCGATCTGTCGCGGCGGCTGGAAGCGACCGGAAAAACCCGACGCACGCGCCGCTCCCCGCTGTCGAGAATGCTGGAAGCACTGCGACGGCACGGCCCACGCTCCTGAAGATTCGCAGCTCAAGCCAAGTTGCGCGCGCTTGCGCCGACACCAACGGCGGCGCGAAGCGAGGGCGTTCGACCGCCTTGCAAACAATGAGGGCACGCGCTCCTCATCGTTGCTTTACGCATCTGGTCAGTGAAAGCCGCCGAGCAGCCAAACCAGCAGAATTATGGGAATGGGGATGCCAATGATCCACAGCAACAAAGCGCGACCCATGAGTGATCTCCTCGAAAGCGTTGTCACACCTCAACTCGGATCCGACGGACCCGGTTCCAAGCGACCAAGTCGCATGTTTGCTCCTGCCGCGGTAATCAGGAGCCAAAGGGAACCTTTGGCCGCGTTGTGCCTGTAGCCAAAGCCGGCCCCGGGGCACGGCGAATCGGTCCTCTCGCCGGTTAGTTTCCAAATATTGCTTCGCAGCATCGATCAGGAGCGCGACCGGATTCGCTGCCAAACAGGCGGCTTGTCGGCAGTTGCCGCCGCTCTTGGTTCGACTGACCTCCCGGAACGTTTTCGGCCGCCGGGAATTGACGGCGGGAAGAGGCGTTAAGGAGGTCAGGCCATGTTGGGCTTGGTTGTCACTCTGCTGATCATCGCGCTGATCGCGGCCGTGCTGGGCTTCGGCGGGATCGCCGGGGCGGCGGTCGGGATGGCGAAGATCGTGTTCTTCGTCGCGTTGGTCCTGTTCCTGATCTCGCTGGTATTCGGACTCTCCCGCGGAAGTCTTCGCTGGTAGAGAACGGATCGTGGGATCGGCCCGGCCGCCGCCCGACCACGGGCGGCGGTCGTGCGATTCAGACGACGCAGAACAGGACGGCGGAAGGCGGACGTCCAGCCGTCGCCGCCGCGCGAGTGTGGCCGAATAGTCATAGGCGGCTCCGAACCGCGCCGACGATTATCCAGGCACCTTTTAATTCCCGGCCCCGGCCTCTACCATTGCCGGCCACCAACCGGCGGCTGGAGCCTTGGCATGAAATGCGGGCCTTCCCTCTTGGCAATCCTCGGGCTGGGATTGCTGCTGACGGCCTGTGCCGGCGTGCATGGGATCAAGAGCAACGATACCGGCGGCATCATTCCGTGGTCGCCGGAAAACCAGGCCTCCGCCTTTGCCATCGCCTCGGAGCGGTGCGCGCGCTTCCACAAATACGCCCGCATCAACAGCGTGCATGCGCAATACGGAGACTACATCGGGTTCTCCTGCGTGTGGTCGCCCTACGCCCGTCCCTGACGGATGTCCGCTCGCCCGGCCGGCTGCCGAAGCTGCCGGCGACCGGATGATCGCTCCGGCCCGTCCCTCCCATAGGTTGCGAGGTCCATCATGGGTAAACCGCTATCGCTCACCGCCAAGGACGCGCATCGTCTCGGCGCCTACCGCGCCGACCCGGACGGAGCGCCGCGGGGCGGCATCGTGGTCGTGCAGGAGATATTCGGCGTCAATCATCACATCCGGTCGGTGTGCGACCGGCTTGCGGCGCTCGGGTATACCGCCGTGGCGCCGGCGCTGTTCGATCGATTCGCCCGCGACTTCCAGTCGGGCTACTCGCCGGACGAGGTCGCCCAGGCCCGCAAGTTCCTGGCCGATGTCGATTGGGCGGCCTTCGTGCGCGACACCGCCGCCGCCGTCGAGGCGCTGCCGCGACCGGCCGCGATTTTGGGATTCTGCATGGGCGGCACGGTCGCCTATCTCGCCGCCACGCAGCTCGACGGGCTTGCCGCCGCCGTGTGTTTTTACGGCGGACAGATCGCCAAGTCCGCCGACCAGAAACCGCGCTGTCCCACGCAAATGCATTTCGGCGAAAAGGACGAGCACATCCCGATGAGCGATGTGAACGCGATCCGGGCCAAGCGGCCGGATTGCGAAATTCACGTGTATCCCGCCGGGCACGGCTTCTATTGCGACGAGCGGGCGAGCTTCCATGCGGAAAGCGCGGCGATCGCCTGGGGCAGGACGTTGCGGTTCCTCGACGCGGTCATGGCACAGGCGGGCAAGCGGTAATCAGCGCGCGATGCTCGTTAAGCGATTTTGCCCAATCCGTCGTCAGCCGGCGGCCGGAATCGCGACCGGTTCCTCGCCCGACGCGGCGGTCGCGAGCACCCGCCCGATCATGACCAGAACCGGACCCGCGGGAGAGATCGCTTCGAGCCGCGCGGCAATATCCGCAACGCTGCCGCGCAACACGATCTCGCCGGCGCGCGTCGCCTCGGCAACCGCCACGGCGGGAGTAGCCGGGTCGATGCCGTGCTGGAGGGCCGACGCGGTGATGGCCGCAAGCGTGCGCTTGGGCATATAGATCACGGTCGTGGTCAACGGATCGGCAACGCTGGCCCAATCGATCTGCGGCGAGGGCCCGCCGTCGGCGTGATGGCCGGTGACGTATTGCAGCCGGCGCGAATGCCGGCGGTGGGTCAGCGAGACGGCAAGCCGGCTGGCCGCGCCCTGTGCGGCCGTGATGCCCGGAACCACTTCGACCGGAATACCGGCCGCGCGGCAGGCGGCGATTTCCTCTCCCGCGCGCCCGAACACCATCGGATCGCCGCTCTTGAGGCGCACCACGCGCCTGCCGGCTCGGGCGAGGAAGATCATCAATTGATTGATCTCCTCCTGACGACAGGACGGTCCATAGCCGGTCTTGCCGACGAGCATCTTCTTGGCTTCGCGACGGGCGAAGTCGAGAATCTCCGGCGCGACGAGATCGTCGATCAGGATTACGTCGGCCGATTGCAGCGCGCGTACCGCCCGCAGCGTCAACAGCTCGGGATCACCGGGGCCGGCGCCGACCAGCACGACGGAGCCCGCTCGTTCCGGCTCGGCGCGGGCATCCGCGCTCAGCGCTTCGAGCTCGGAAGGATCCGGAACGTCGTTGGGTCGCGTGAGCGCGGCTTGCGTGAAGCGTTCCCACAGCTCTCGCCGCGCCCGGAATGACAGTCCGAGCGATTGAATGCGCGGCCGCCACGTCCGCGCGGCCTCCGCCCAGCGCGAAAAGCCTCTCGGAATCAGGGCTTCCAGTTTGGCCCGGATGGCTTGGCCGAACACCGGTGCCGCGCCGTCGGTCGAAATGCCGATCACCAGCGGAGAGCGATTGACGATGGCGCCGAAGGCAAAGTCGCACAGCGCCGGCTTGTCCACGACATTGACCGGCACGCCGGCGTTGCGCGCAGCCGCCGCAAAGGCCGCGGCCTGCGCCTCGTCCTCGAGCGCGGCGACGGCGATGGCGGCGCCGGTGAGATCGGCAGGCTCGAATCCGCGCGCATGGATGGCGATCGAGCCTCGCGGCGCCTCCGCGGCGATTGCCAGAAGCTCCTCGCAAGGATCTTGCGCATAGACATCGACGCGAGCCCCGGCCGCCGACAGCAGCTCCGCCTTCCAGGCCGCGGCCGCGCTGCCGCCGACGAGGACCGCGCGCTTGGCCTCGAGCGCAAGAAAAATCGGCAGCCGCGCGAGCGCCTCCATGCGCGGCGTGGGCGCTTCATGCGGGCTCCGGGTCATCGTATCGGGCGGCCCCAAGTCGCCGCCGGGCGCGTGATCGCGACGGTGCTGTTCATGGTGCGATCCTTCTCGCTCCTCCTCCCCGGCCAATGCGCAGCCATAATCGCGCTTCAACGCGCCGGCGCCGAGATCGAAACAGATATAGGCAAACCGATGATATCAAGTGCCGTGCCAGCCCGCGGCCCTCTCTGCTATGGAGTTGAATCTACGATAAAATCTGGCCTGCGGGTAGTCGACCTGGTCATGCCGGTTCGCCGTCGAGCTGCCCGGTTTTGCTCCACCGAGCCCGCGGTTTGGGCAAAATGGGTCGCACGAGAGCCCGATCGGGCGCCGCGATCGCGGGTTCTTCCGCCTTATCACCCCGTCTAGTTTAGGCGACGCGCGAGGCGCGCGCCTGCAGCGCGCGGATACGGTCGGCGAGGCTGCCCTTGCCCTCTTCGCTGGCCGATGCGGATTGCGGCTTGCCCGCGCCGTTGCCCTGGAGCCGCACGCTTTCCTCGGCAAGAATCGCGTCAATCGCCGAGCCGGAGCCTTCAAGCACCGAGGTCAGCCGCACGACCTCGGCGGCGACGTCGTTGATCCGCTCCCGTAGCAGCGCGTTCTCGACCCGCTCGGCCGCCCACGCGGCTTCCGCCTCGCGCTTCATCGCAGAAAGCTCCCGCTGCAGCTTGGCGCGGTCCTCGCGGGCGCGATCGAGCTGGGTCTCGATCAGGGACTTTTCGGTCTTCACCGCTTCAATCGCATCGCCATGCCGGCGATCCGTGGTGGTGAGCTCCTGGCGCAGCTCCGCCTCGATCTTGCGCGCCGCTTCGGCGTCGCGCCGAAACTGGTCGCGCTCGTGCTCGCGTTCCGCAAGCATGCGGTTCTGCTCGGCAAGGCGCATTTCGAGATCGGCAAGACGGCGGCTGAGGATCTCGGCCTCGGCGACCTGACCGGCAAGCTGGCGCTCCAATTGGCCGACCCGCTGGCCGAGCTTGTCGACCTGCCCGCGTTCCTCGGCGAGCTCCTGCGACGCGGCTTCGGCATCGAGCCGTTCGCGGGCGAGACGATCCTCGGTAGCGCGAACCTCCTTCTTTAGGCCGACGATCTGCCCTTTGAGCGCATCGACCTGGGTCCGCAGCGCCACGGTCTCCACGCTTTGACTGTCGAAGACGACGGACCTTTCCTCGAGCTCGGCGGTGAGGCGGGCGAGCTCGGCCTCCTTGTCGGCCAGCACGCGCTCGACTTCCCGCAGCGTGCCGGTCTTGGCGGAAAGCTCCTCCTCGGTGGCGTGCAGCTGGTCCTTGAGCGCCTTGTCGCGCGCCTCGAGCGCGAAGATCGCGGCGGTCTTTTCGCCGAGATCGATCTTGAGGCGGTTGATGGTGTCGGTCTTCTTGCCGAGCTCCGCGAGCTGGCTGGTGGTCTTGGTCTTGAGCTGATCGACGCTCATTTCGAGCCGGCGCGTCGACATCGCGAACTCGGCGCGCAACTGATCCTTGTCGGCCTGGATTTCCGCCATCGACAGCGGCGTGGCCGCCTCGAGCCGACGCATGGTCAGCCGCACGGCGCGAGCATGGACGAACGGGATGATGACAAGCGCGGCCAGGCTGGCGACGAGAAAGCCGAGCCCCACATACATGATCGGCTCGATCATGAATTACGCCTCCGACCGCGAACGCCACGCTCGCGCGGCAACATGCCACGCGCTTCGATCCGGTTCCAGTCTCATGCCCACCTTTACCGAGCCGATCAGAACGGATTCCAGGTCGCCTGCGGCGTGAACTTGAGGTACCCGACATTGGCGCCGAGCCGCACGCCGACGCCGGAGCGGATCGGAATCACCACGATGCTGTTCGCGGTCAATACCGTCATTCCCAGCCCGCCCACGAAATACGCCGAACCGTCGAGACCTCCGAAGCGCTGATAAACCGCCTGCGTCGCCGGCAGATTATAGACCAGCATCATGGTGCGGGCGCCTTCCCCGCCGACGTCCCAACCGAGCGTGGGACCCTGCCAATACACCCGCAGATCGCCGGCATTCTTGGTGTAAAGCGTGCCTTCGCCGTAACGCAGTCCGCCGATGAAAGCTCCACCGGCCTCCTGGCCGAGGACGTAGCCGTTGGGGAGGCCCCATTGGCTCACCGCCCGCTCGACGATCTGGGCAAGGCCGCGCGAGACCCCGCCGAAGAACCTGTGACCCACGTCTACCAGCTCGCCGGGCGAAAACCGGGAGGAATCGGCGGGTGGAGGCGCGGCCTGAGCGGCTGCAGGCGCGGCCCCGAACCCATAGGCGAGGAGGGCGAGGCAAAGGATGCGAAGGAGAGCGCGCATGAATGCTCCATCGGCTTGACGAACCCGCATCGCACCGGAAGAACCGGAGGGGGCGGGATGCGAATCAGCCATTCGTTGTCCACAACTATGGCGTCAGCACGGCTGCGGTGAAAGTCGGATACTCTATTCGGACTGCCCGCCGGCAGCCCTCGGGCCGGTTCAAGGCGTGCGCTCTTGGCCGGTGGCGTCCCGGATGGTCTGGCGCACCGCGGCGCGATCGCCGAAGGCCAGGAACGCGGGCACCCGGAACCCCTCCGCCACCTGTCCGTAGCAGAGCGCCGTACCGTCGGGCTTCTTCACCACGCCGCCCGCCGCAGCAAGCAGTGCGTCGCCGGCCGCAATATCCCATTCGGAAGTCGGCGCGAGCCGCGGGTAGAGGTCGGCGCCCCCCTCGGCGATCCGGCAGAATTTCAGCGACGACCCGCAGGGGATCGTCTCGGCGACCGGCAGCCGCGCGAGCAGCGCCGCGGTACCGGCATCGAGGTGCGAACGGCTCACCGCAACCCGGATTCGCCCCGGGATTTGCGGACGCGTGCGGATCGCGATGGCCGCATCGAATCCGCTCGGCCGCGCCGGATCGAAGCGCAGCCGCTCTGCGCCCATCCCGACGAACCCGCGCCACACGCTGCCGAGCGCGGGCGCGGCAATGATGCCCAGGACCGGCACGCCCGCGGATACGATCGCCAGATTGACCGTGAACTCGGGCCGTCCGTCCAGGAACTCCCGGGTGCCGTCGAGGGGATCGACCAGGGCGAAGGTTCGTCCAAGCGCTGGCGGCAGAGGCAACCCGGTTGCCTCCTCGCAGATCGTCGGCAACCCGGGAAAGAGTTCCGACAAGCCCTGCAAGACGACCGTCTGCGCGGCTTCATCGGCGGAGGTTACGAAGGAACGATCGGATTTTTGCCGGCGCGGCGCGGTCGCCGGATCGACTGCGACGATTGCCGCCGCCGCTTTGCCGACGACGGCGGTGAGATCGTCGAGCCGTCCCGCAAACGACGCGAGGTCCCGGTCGAAGCTGAGATCGGCAGTCACGTTGGCTGCGCTCCAGGAAGCCGAAACGGCGGCGGCTTCGGCATGTGCAGCAGGGGTCCAAGTGCACGAGAATGTGGGGAAACCAGGGTCGCCCTGGCAGGCCGCGCGAGTGCGTTGTATCACACCCGCGGTCGCGCGCGACGGCTGAGTCGCGCCGGCCGCGCCCAGGCCGCTGGTCGCATGCAACCGGAGACCCGCAATGCACGGCTCCCTCGAAATGCTCGATCTTGCCGCCCTGCTCTGCTCGAGGGTGTGCCACGACCTGATCAGCCCGGTCGGGGCGGTCGTCAATGGGCTGGAAGTGCTCGAGGACGACAATGACCCGGAGACCAAGATCTTCGCGCTCGACCTGATCAAGAAGAGCGCGCGGCAGGCCTCGGCGCGCCTGCAATTCTGCCGGCTTGCGTTCGGTGCCGCCGGCTCGGCCGGCGCGGCCATCGATCTCGGCAATGCCGAAGAAGTGGCGCGCGGGCTGCTCGAGGACGATAAGACCAGGATCGCGTGGAATCTGCCGCGGGTGCTCTCGCCGAAGAACCGCGTCAAGCTTCTGCTCAACCTGCTGATTCTCGCCGGGCAGACGATTCCGCGGGGCGGAACCCTGACGGTCGATGCGATCGGGGATGGCGAGGTCGAAGGTTTTCGGGTCACGGCCGCCGGCCTCAACGCCCGCATTCCGCAGGCGATTCCCGGGCTCGTTTCCGGGGAGGCCGGATCGGCCGCGATCGATGCGCACGCGATCCAGCCGTTCTATACCGGCTTGCTTGCGCGCAGCTGCGGCCTGTCGGTGGTGCTGGTGCCGGACGGCGACAGGATCGTGATCACCGCGGGCTGAGGGCAGGGCTCCTCCTCTGACGGCGGCTGGAAACGAATTGTTTACCGTGCGCGCCTGCCGCAGGTTCGGATGGCCGGAAAGCGCCGGGAATTTGCCGCCCGCCGCATCTCTTCGGCAACGGGGCAACCAATCTTAAACCGTTTCCCAACAGACTGGCCTCGCTCGCGACAGGCGCGGGGCACGCGGCTCGCGTTGCCTCGCGGCCAGGGGCGTTTCCATGGACGAATTGCTGCGCGAATTCCTGACCGAGACCAATGAGAGCCTCGACGTCATCGACGTCGAGCTGGTCCGCTTCGAGCAGGATCCGAACAACGCCAAGATCCTCGACAACATCTTCCGCCTGGTCCACACGGTCAAAGGTACCTGCGGATTTCTCGGACTGCCGCGGCTGCAGGCGCTTGCGCATTCGGCGGAGACGCTGATGGGCAGGTTTCGCGATGGTCTTGCCGTCACCGCCGAGGCCGTCACGCTCGTTCTCGCCACCATCGATCGCATCAAGGAGATCCTTGTCGAGCTCGAACACGGCGAGCGAGAACCAGAAGGGTCGGACCGGGACCTGATCGACCTGCTCGAGCGCATGGCGGCCGGCGCGGCCGCCGAGAGCGCAATCGCGATTTCGCGGACCACGAGTGGATCGCTGGTCTACCAAGTATTGGAACGTCCCCTTCGTCCAGGCGAAGTGCCGCTCGACGAGGTCGAGCGGGCATTTCGGGAAACAGCCGGTCCCGCGGATTTCGCCGCTGCAGCCGACACGCCCCCGCACTCGCAGGACGAGGCCGAAAACCGATCGCCGCCGCCGGATCGGGTCGGCAAAGACAACGATAAGCTCGAAAAGGGCGTGGCCAGCCAATCCATCCGCGTCCATGTGGAGACGCTGGAAAAACTCATGACCATGGTCTCCGAGCTGGTGCTCACCCGCAATCAGCTCCTGGAAATCGTGCGCCAGCACGAGGAATCCGAGTTCAAGGGGCCGCTGCAGCGACTCTCCAACGTCACCGCCGAGCTGCAGGAAGGGGTGATGAAAACCCGCATGCAGCCGGTTGGCAATGTCTGGCAAAAATTGCCGCGCATGGTGCGGGATCTCGCCGCCGATCTCGGCAAGGAGATCGAGCTGGAAATGCACGGCGCCGAGACCGAGCTCGACCGCCAGGTCCTCGACCTCATCAAGGATCCGCTCACCCACATGGTGCGCAACTCCGCCGACCATGGTCTCGAAGACCCCGCCGAGCGCCGGCGTGCCGGCAAGCCCGAGAAAGGCACGATCCGGCTCTCGGCCTATCACGAGGGCGGGCACATCATCATCCAGATCGCCGACGACGGCCGCGGATTGGATACCGAACGCATCAGGGCCAAGGCGATTGCCGGCGGACTGGCTTCGGAATCCGAGCTCGATAAGATGACCGAGGCGCAGATCCACAGGTTCATCTTCCGGCCCGGGTTTTCCACCGCCGCGCAAGTGACGAGCCTGTCGGGCCGCGGCATCGGCATGGACATCGTGCGCGCCAACATCGATCGGATCGGCGGCACGATCGACGTCAAATCCGCGGCAGGAGCGGGTTCGAGCTTCAGCATCAAGATCCCGCTGACGCTCGCCATCGTGTCGGCGCTGATCGTCCAGGCGGGCGGCGACCGCTTCGCCATTCCGCAGCTTTCCGTGGTGGAGCTGGTCCGCGCCCAAAGCAATTCGGAGCACAGGATCGAGCGCATCAGGCACGCGCCGGTGCTGCGCCTGCGCAACAAGCTGCTGCCGTTGGCGCGCCTGGACCAACTGCTCGGGATCGCCGGTGCGGCGTCCAGCGAGGAAGGCGGCTTCATCGTCGTCGTTCAAGTCGGCAGCCAGACGTTCGGGATCGTCGTCGACGCCGTATTCCACACCGAAGAAATCGTAGTCAAACCGATGTCGACCAAGCTGCGCCACATCCCGATGTTCTCCGGCAATACCATCCTGGGCGATGGGTCGGTGATCATGATCATCGACCCGAACGGCATCGCGCAGGCGATCGGGGCCGGGGCGGCGCAGGTCTCGGAGCCGGCAGCCGATGCTCAGCGCGCCGAATCCGACGTCAAGGCGGTGTCGCTCTTGGTGTTTCGGGCCGGCTCCGCCGAACTCAAAGCCGTGCCGCTTTCGCTGGTGACTCGCCTCGAGGAGGTCGACTGCAGGAAGATCGAGCTCTCCGGCGGTCGGCATTTGGTGCAATATCGCGGACAATTGATGCCGCTGGTGCGGCTCAAGGACGAATTCCGCATTCGCACCGAAGGCAGACAGCCGCTGCTGGTATTCTCGGATCGCGGCCGCTCGATGGGACTGGCGGTCGACGAGATCGTCGATATCGTCGAAGAAAAGCTCGACATCGAAGTGCCGGGCGAGACTCCCGGCTCGCTCGGCTGTGCGGTGATCCGCGGCCAGGCGACCGAGGTCGTCGACGTCGGATATTTCCTTCCGCTTGCGTTCCAGGATTGGTTCCGCCGCAACGACGCGCAGGTCGCCGGCGGGCCGAAATCGCTGCTGCTCGTCGACGATTCCGCGTTCTTCCGCAACATGCTGTGCCCGGTGCTCGAGGCTGCCGGCTACGAAGTGACCGCCGCGGCCGGGGCCGAGGAGGCGCTCGCGATCCTCAAATCAGGTCGGCAGTTCGAGCTCATCGTCACCGATATCGAGATGCCCGGCATGTCCGGATACGAGCTTGCCGAAGCGGTGCGCAACGAGAACCGGGCAGCGAATGTGACGCTGATTGCACTTTCCGCGCTGGCTTCCGAAGCGACGATCGAGCGCGGGCGCCGGGCCGGCTTCGACAATTTCGTGGCCAAATTCGATCGCCAAGGCCTGATCGCGGCCCTGAAGCAAGCCAGCCTGCAGTGGGTCGAGGCAGCGTGAGGACCGCATGACGAGAGACAGTCCTGGCGGCGCCGAATGCCTCACCGAATACGTGACCGTCGTGGTCGACGGCCAGTTGTTCGGCCTGCCGATCGCTCAAGTGCAGGACGTCTTCATGCCGGAGCTGTTGACGCGGGTGCCGCTGTCCGGGCCGGAAATCGCCGGCATTCTCAATTTGCGCGGCCGCATCGTCACCGCCGTCGATCTGCGGTGCCGCCTCGGCCTGCCGCGGCGCCAGGATGCCGCGCGCCCGATGGCGGTCGGCATCGAATGGCGCGGAGAGTCCTATGGCCTGCTCGTCGATGCGGTCGGCGAGGTCATCAAGCTCGCCGATTCCGGACGCGAGCCCAATCCCGTCAATCTCGACGCCAAGTTCGCGCGGGTCTCGGTCGGCGTGCACCGGCTCGAGGCGCAGCTCATGGTCGTGCTCGATGTCGAGCGGGTGCTCGGCTCGGCGGCCGAGCCGATCGCAGCATGAGCCCGTAGGCCGGCACGGACAACACCCAACGGAACGCAACCAACGAAATGGAACCGTCATGAAGACCTGTCTGGTAGTCGATGATTCGAGCGTCATCCGCAAGGTAGCCCGCCGCATCCTGGAGGGGCTGGCATTTCAAATCACCGAGGCGGGGGACGGCCGCCAGGCGCTCCAGCATTGCGAGCGCGAGCTGCCCGATGCCGTGCTGCTCGACTGGAACATGCCGGTCATGGACGGCTACGAGTTCCTCAAGGCGCTGCGCCGCCTGCCCGGCGGCGACCGGCCGAAGGTGGTGTTCTGCACCACGGAGAACGACGTCGTTCACATCGCCCGGGCGCTTCATGCCGGCGCCAACGAGTACATCATGAAACCGTTCGACAAAGAGATCGTCGAGGCGAAATTCCAGGAAGTCGGACTGATTTGAATTCAGCCGGCGTAGCAGTGTCCCGAGTACCGGTTCGATGAGTCTCGCGTTTCATCCCGCGCCAGCATTGCCGGCGACGGACGGGGCTCCGCTCCGCGTCATGATCGTCGACGACGCCGTCGTGGTCCGCGGCCTGCTCTCGCGCTGGATCGCCGAGCAAACCGGGCTGAGTGTCGTCGCTTCGCTGTGCACCGGCCGGCAGGCGGTCGATCAGCTGGAGCGCGCCGACCCGGACGTCGTCGTGCTCGACATCGATATGCCGGAGCTCGACGGCATCTCCGCTCTCCCGCTGCTGCTCGAGAAGAGGCGCGATCTCGTGGTCATCATGGCCTCGACACTGACGCGCCGGAACGCCGAAATCAGCTTGAAGGCGCTCGCGCTGGGCGCAACCGATTATGTTCCCAAGCCGGAGACCAACCGCGGCATCACTACTTCGATCGCGTTCCGACGCGAGCTGATCGAAAAGATCGTGGAGCTCGGCGGCCGCCGCAGGCGGCGCCGCGGCGAGGCCTGGGTCCCGCCCCCGACTGCGGTCCCCCGTCCAGGATTGCGTCCGCTGCCTGCCGCAGCGCAGCCGATCGCGCTGCGTCGGTTCTCCATCATTCCCCCGCGCGTGCTCCTGGTCGGCGCCTCGACCGGAGGCCCGCAGGCGCTGCGAGCCTTGGTCCCGCAACTCGCCGCCGTGTGCGACCGCGTTCCGGTGCTGATCACGCAGCACATGCCGCCCATGTTCACTACGATCATGGCCGAGCATCTCGCGCGGGCGAGCGGCCGGCCGGCGCACGAGCCGAGCGACGGCGAGCCGGTTCGACCGGGAACGATCTATCTCGCGCCCGGCGGACGGCACATGCAGGTCAAGCGCTGCGATCGGCTGCCGGTCGTCGCCCTCGACGACGGGCCTCCCGTCAATTTCTGCCGGCCCGCAGTCGATCCGCTGTTCGCCTCGGCGGCGAAGGTCTGGGGCGGTGCGGTGCTGGCGTTGGTCCTCACCGGCATGGGTGTGGACGGTGCCCAGGGTGCGGCGGCGATCGTGGCGGCGTGCGGCAGCGTCGTTGCGCAAGACGAAACCAGCAGCGTGGTTTGGGGCATGCCGGGGGCGGTGGCGCGTGCGGGCCTGTGCTCCGCGGTGCTGCCGCTCGACCGGATCGCGCCGAAGCTCGTGGAATTGTGCACGGAGGCGAGGTCGTGACTCCGGCCGATTACGACTTCCTCCGCGCCATGCTCAAGGAGCGCTCCGGGCTCGTGCTCTCCGCCGGCAAGCAGTATCTGGTGGAAAGCCGATTGTTCCCGGTGGCCCGCAGGGCGGGCCTCACCGGACTTGCAGCGCTGGTGCAGAAGCTCAGGAGTCGAGCCGAGCCGCTCATCGCCGAAGTCGTCGAGGCGATGACCACCAACGAATCGTTGTTTTTCCGCGACAAGGTCCCGTTCGAGCAATTTCGCGACGTCATGATGCCGGCGCTTCTCGCCGTGCGCAGGAATCGCCGGATTCGGATCTGGTGCGCGGCGGCGTCCACCGGCCAGGAGCCGTACTCGCTGGCGATGTGCCTGCGCCAGATGCAGGCGAAACTCGCCGGCTGGCGCATCGAGATCCTCGCCACGGATATTTCCACCGAAGTGCTGGAGAAGGCCAGGGCGGGCATCTACAGCCAATTCGAGGTGCAGCGCGGATTGCCGATCGCGCTGCTGGTCAAATATTTTTCGCGAGTCGGCGACCTGTGGCAGATCGCGCCCGAGATCCGCGCCATGGTGCAGTTCCGGACGCTGAACCTGCTGGAGGAGTTCACGCATCTGGGCGCGTTCGACGTCGTATTCTGCCGCAATGTCCTGATCTATTTCGATCAGGACACCAAAAGTAAGCTGCTGCAGAATATCGCGCGGGTGACCCGGGCCGATGGCTATCTGGTGCTCGGCGCCGCCGAGACGGTGGTCGGGCTTACCGACGCATTCGAGCCAAAATCGGACCAGCGCGGCCTCTATGTCCAAACCCCGATCGCACGGCGAACGGCCGGCGTTGCGATCGGCCGCAAACCGCAGCGGGTCGTCACGTTCGCCCGCGCCCGCTGAGCGGTCGGACTGCGATTGGGTTCGCTATCGGAAACGAGCGCCGCGCTCCTGCGGGTCCGAAGCGTCGAACCCGCGACGGCGGCTCCGGACCGGCGCCGGCGTCAGGCTGAGATTCGCGCTTCTTCCTCGGCCGGCTCGCGCAGGACGTAGCCGCGGCCCCAGACCGTCTCGATGTAATTCTTGCCGCTCGAGGCGTTGGCGAGCTTCTTGCGCAGCTTGCAGATGAACACGTCGATGATCTTCAGCTCCGGCTCGTCCATGCCGCCGTACAGATGGTTGAGGAACATTTCCTTGGTCAGCGTCGTGCCTTTGCGCAGGCTCAGGAGCTCCAGCATCTGGTACTCCTTGCCGGTCAGGTGCACGCGCTGGGCGTTGACCTCCACGGTCTTGGTGTCGAGATTGACCACGAGGTCGCCGGTCTGAATGACCGATTGGGCGTGGCCTTTGGAGCGGCGCACGATGGCATGGATGCGGGCAACGAGCTCGTCCTTGTGGAACGGCTTGGTCATGTAATCGTCGGCGCCGAATCCCAGGCCCTTGACCTTGTCCTCGATCCCGGCAAGCCCCGACAGGATCAGGATCGGGGTCTTCACCTTGGATATGCGCAAGGTGCGCAGCACCTCGTAGCCCGACATATCCGGCAGGTTCAGGTCCAGCATGATGATGTCGTAGTCGTAGAGCTTGCCGAGATCGACGCCCTCTTCGCCGAGGTCCGTCGTATAGACGTTGAAACTCTCGGATTTGAGCATCAGCTCGATGGACTGCGCGGTGGCGCTATCGTCCTCGATCAGCAAAACGCGCATGCCAGTCCCTTTCCTCGCCGCCTCGGGCTCAGGTCGGCACGCCGCTTCCGCGGCCCCTCGTAACGCCTTGGGACGATTTGATTCGGCACGCTACCGGCCAATGGTTAACAAAAACTGTTTCCCGTGTCCAAGCATTCTCGCGGGAAATTTGTATGACCCGCCGTAAAAGGCTGTGGGAAAGCAGTTTTTTCGCCACGTTCCGGCTCATGCTTCACATTAAGAACCGTGGTCAACCGATTCGCGCGGCCCGGCTGCCGAGGGAAGCCCCGATGGCCCAAGACATTGGAACGCAATGTTTAACGAAGCGGGTAAATGTCGGGTTAAGAAACGGCCGAGAGGGAACGCCGAAAAGCGCGATCTGCCCGGATCCGCCAAAGAAACCGAAAACTAACGTTGTGCCCTTAGGCTTCCCCCGCAGTTCGCCGCCGCGCCCGTCGCGCGCCGCCGGATGCAGAGCCGTCAACCGGACCTCCGGGGGTATGAGTCGATGAAATCGCGTGAGACGCTCATTCGCCTGAAGAAATTTCAGGTAGAGGAGAAGCGGCGGAAAGTCGCGCAGATCGAAACCATGATCGCCGAGTTCGAGCGCATGGCCGGCGACCTCGACCGCGAGATCGCAACCGAGCAGGAGCGGTCCGGCATTCACGACCCGGGACATTTCGCCTATCCGACCTACGCCAAGGCGGCAATGACCCGCCGCGACAATCTGCGGCGTTCGGCCCAGGAACTCAGGACCCAGCTCGACGATGCCAAGGCGGCGCTGGGCGAGGCTTTCGAGGACCTCAAGAAGGTCGAATTGCTGGACGAGCGCGACCAGATGCGCGAGCGGGTCGCGGAAAACGCTCGCGAGCCAAGCGAGCTCGACCGTTTCGGCTTGCTGCGTGCTCGCATCTAGGCATCCGTAATCCGAAGTCGGTCCGGAAGCCGGCTACAGAAGCCGGAAGCCAGGTTTCTGAGCTCCGACCTCCGACCCTGACTTATGACCCCCGACCCCGGGGGCTCGACGCGGCGGCGCTTGCCCGGCTATATCCGGCGCGACGCGCTCGGCCCGCAGAGCGACGACAGGGGTCTCATGCTGACGTCGGACGAAATGGTGTGGCTGCTCGCGGCCGTGGCCAAGGGCGATACGGCGGCGTTCGAGCGGGTTTATGACGCGACCCGGGCCAGGCTCTATGGGGTGGTGCTGCGGATTCTGCGCCGACCCGACCTCGCCGCCGAAGTCATGCAGGATTGTTACCTGAGGATTTGGCGCGGCGCGGCCGAGTTCGACTCCCGGGTCGCCACCCCGATCACCTGGATGGTGGCGATCGCGCGCAGCCGGGCTCTCGATCTCGTGCGCAATCCCGGTATGCCCGACGAGGCAGCGGAAACGCCGGACGTGAGCGCGGAGGAGTCCGGTCCGGTGGATCCCCACATCACGGAGGAGCTTCGGCACCTGCTCGCCTGCCTCGGCGAGCTCGAGCCGGAGCATCGGCGACTGGTGCTGCTGGCCTACTACAGCGGCTGGAGCCGCGAGCAGCTCGCGGCCCGATTCGAAACCGGGCTCGACAACGTCAAAGTGTCGCTGCGCGGCAGTCTGCTGCGGATCCGTGAGTGTCTCGGATCATGATGGAATCCAATCTCGATGAGCAGGAATTGCTCGCGGCCGAGTACGTGCTGGGCACGCTCGATGCCGAGGAGCGTGCCCGCGCGCGGGCCTTGGTGGCGATGGATACCGGGTTTGCGGCGACGGTTCGCGCCTGGGAACGGCGGCTGGGCGAGCTCAACGTGCTGGTCGCCGCGGTCGAGCCGCCGCCGGACATCTGGGGCCGCATCAAGGCGGGCATTGCCGGCGTGGCGCCGGCCGAGAACTTGGCAGCGCCTGCGGCAGAGCTTCTGCAGGAGCCGACGAGCTTCGAGGACCTGCGAGCCCCCGCGCCGGAGCCCGCCGCGGAGCAGCCGATTGCCGAGGACCGCAGCCGCGAAATTCTGCGGCTGCGGCGGCGCGTCCGCCGCTGGCGCAAGCTTGCGCTGTGGCTCCTCCTCATCGCCGCGGCAGGTGCCGGATTCGGCGTTTTTCGCGAGCTGCGGCCCGAATCGCTGCCGCCCGAGCTGCGGCCCAAGATGAAGACGCTCGAAGTCGCCAAGACGGTGGAAATCCCCTCGCCGAAGCCGGCGCAATTCGTGGCCGTGCTGGAAAAGGATGGGTTCCAGCCCGCATTTCTGCTCAGCTTCGATCTCGAACGTCGCACCGTGATGGTGCGCAACGTCAGCGCGCCGCCGCAGGCCGGCAAGAGCTATCAGCTCTGGCTCATTTCCAGCAAATTTTCCTCGCCGCGGTCGCTCGGCGTGATCGGCACGGAGGAGTACACGCGACCGCAGCTCGCGGCCTTTGATCCGGTCATCCTCCACTCGGCGACCTATTTGGTCTCGCTCGAGCCGGAGGGCGGCTCGCGGACCGGCACGCCGAGCGGGCCCATGCTCTACTCGGGCAAGCTGATCCAGGTGACGCCGATCGGATTTCGCGACCAGACCCCGTGAGCTGCCGGAAGTGATCGAGCGAACTTGGGCGGATCAGCGCACGGAGGGGACGTCCGCCCGCGTGTAGGTCGCGGGCTTGCCGGCCTTGAGGACCGGCGCGCCGATCTCGAACCGCGCCGCACTCATGTTGTCGGTGAGCCGCGCGGTAATTCCAACGACGACCACGGCGATCGCCGCGATCAGCGCGAGCGACACGATCTTGAGATGCGTGTTGCGATCGGCCGACAGCAGGGAGTAGTTCATGGCGTTCTCCCGAGGTCCCATGGCCCTTCGTCGCTCAACTAGCGAAAAAGGTTCACGATTCTCGAACGCAACGACTCCCGCTCACCTAGCCCCCCGCCGCGCTCCTATCGGTCGGCGCGGCTGAGCCAGCAAACGCCCGAGGCCCGGGAAAGTTCCGCCGGGCCGCATGTGCGGGTGGGATGGGGTGGTGCGGGTGGGAATGGGGTAGGCAGTGGCCGAACCGGCGCCGGCGGGTCGCGTGGCGAGCGCGCGTCGACCCCCGGGTCAGCGGCCGGCGGCAGGCTCGCCCGCTGGCGGGCGGTCGCCCAATTCACTGGCGGTATTGCTGAATTCGCGTGGTGCGCAGCCCGGCGAGCCCGTGCCGGTCGATCGAATATTGCCAGGCCAGAAATTCCTCGACCGTCAGCGTATAGCGGCTGCATGCCTCTTCGAGCGACAGGAGCCCCCCGCGCACGGCGGCCACCACTTCGGCCTTGCGCCGGATCACCCAACGTTTCGTGCCCGGAGCCGGCAGGTCCGCGATGGTGAGGGGACTGCCGTCAGGGCCGATGACGTACTTGGCCCGCGGACGATGCGGCTCGGTCATGGATACTCTCACGCAACTGACAAACCTGAAGCGAGACCGAGACTAGGGGGCGCCGCTTAAAATTTGGCTAAGCCGTGGCGGCAAATTGGGAAATCACGGCGATCGAGCGCTTTGCCCCGAAAACGGGCCGTTTTCTCGCCAGAGGCCGCCTCTTGGCAATCGACTGCGGCCCCCGGGCCGACCCAAAGGTACTCGGCGCATGGATTGCGCGCGCTCGCTCCCACCCTATTATTAAGCGGTGGAGCCCGGTATGGTCGGGCTGGCCCGGGAAGCCCAATCGCTGCCGGATCCGAGCTTTTCGCCCCGATCCATCGCGGCGCGTGCGCTCGCTTCAACGGGAACTCAGGGAAGGCCGCGGCGGCGATGCTCAACAGCCTCGAATTGGAAGGTCGGCCGGAATCGACCCGCGTCGTCGTCGCAATGTCGGGCGGGGTGGATTCGTCGGTGACCGCGGCGCTGCTCAAGTCCCAGGGCTATGACGCGGTGGGCGTGACGCTGCAGCTCTACGATCACGGCGAGGCGATGCACCGCAAAGGCGCCTGTTGCGCCGGACAGGACATCTACGACGCGCGACTCGTCGCCGAGCGGATCGGCATTCCCCATTACGTGCTCGACTACGAGAGCCGCTTCCAGGAGGCGGTGATCGATCGGTTCGCGCAGAGCTATGCCGCCGGCGAGACCCCGGTGCCGTGCGTCGACTGCAACCAGGCGATCAAATTCCACGACCTGTTGTTGACCGCGCGCGAACTCGGCGCGAGCGTGCTGGCAACCGGGCATTATGTCGCCAGCCGCTGGCTCCCGGAGGGAGAGCGCGCGCTCTATCGCGCCCGCGAGCAGGAGCGCGACCAGAGCTATTTCCTGTTCGCGACCACGCGCGAGCAGCTCGAGCATCTGCGCTTCCCGCTCGGCGAGAGCTCGAAAGCCGAAGTCCGCGAGCTTGCGCGCCGGTTCGGCCTCGCCGTCGCGGACAAGCACGACAGCCAGGACATCTGCTTCGTTCCTTCCGGCCGCTATACCGACGTGATCGAGCGGCTGCGGCCGGGCGCGGCGGAGCCCGGCGAGATCGTCGATCTCGACGGCCGGGTGCTGGGCCGCCACCACGGCGTCATCCATTTCACGGTCGGCCAGCGGCGCGGGATCGGGATCGCAGCCGGCTATCCGCTCTACGTCGTGCGGCTCGAGGCGCAGAGCCGTCGCGTCGTGGTCGGTCCGCGCGACGCGCTGACCACGCGAAAAATCCTGCTGCGCGACGTGAACTGGCTCGGCGACGGCGACATCGATGCTGCGCTGGCGCGCGGCCGCGAGGTGTTCGTCAAGGTGCGCTCGACCCGCGCCCCGCAGCCGGCGGGGCTCGCCGAGGGCCCCGAAGGCGTGGAGGTCGATCTCTTCGAGGGCGAGGACGGCGTCTCGCCCGGCCAGGCTTGCGTCTTCTACGATGCCGCCGATGGCCAGGCGCGCGTGCTCGGCGGCGGTTTCATCAAGCGCGCTTTGAGCGCCGGCCCATACGCGCGCGAGCGCCCGGGCGAGCTCCTCGCCGCGCGCGGCTGAGCGGATCGGGGCGGACCGAGGGCGGGGGCCATGGCCGACCTCGATAAGCGGGCCGTCGCCAAGGCCTACGCGCGCTGGGCACCCGTTTACGACCTCGTGTTCGGCGCCGTGTTCGACCGCGGCCGCCGCGCCGCGATCGATGCCGCGCAAAAACTCGGCGGACGCATTCTCGAAGTCGGCGTCGGCACCGGCATCTCGCTGCCCGATTATGATCGCAGCGTGCGTCTCGTCGGGGTCGATCTCTCCTGGCCGATGCTGCGCAAGGCGCGGGCCCGGGTGGGAACCGAGGCGCTCGCGCACGTCGAGGGGCTCGCGGTCATGGATGCGCAACATCTCGGCTTCCGCGACGCCGCCTTCGACGTGGTGGTGGCGCAATATGTGATTACCGCCGTGCCGAATCCGGAACGCACGCTCGATGAATTCGCGCGGGTCCTGCGGCCGGGCGGGGAGATCGTTCTCGTCAATCACATCGGCGCCGAGGCCGGGGTGCGCCGCACCTTCGAGCATTCGTTCGCGCCGGTGGCGCGGCGCTTGGGTTGGCGGCCGGAATTTCCCTGGCGACGTCTGGAAGGCTGGGCAGCCGAGCACGGCGGGGTCACGCTGCTGGAGCGTCGCGACATGCCTCCGCTCGGGCATTTCTCGCTGATCCGGTTTTCCCGCAACGGGGCAGGGGACGGGGGAGGAGACGGGGCGCGCGATATGCGCGGGCGCACGGGCGCGGCCGATCGTTGAGGTCAGTCTGCCCGCAGGGCCGGCTCACGGCGCTGAAAAAATCCTAAAAACCCGGTGCCTTACAGCCAGTCCATTTTGCGGCATACATCTTTCGATTGTTCGAGGGTTGCCTTAAAGCTTGCTTGCCGTAACGGCTGCTGGCTGGATTGACGGTCGCTCGGCACAGGGTAACGCGAAGATTTAACCTAATGTAGCGCGAAGATTTATCCCAATCGTCGACTCGCGGAGGCTGAATTGCCGAAACGGCGCAAGGCGCTTCATTGCGGGAAATTCGCCGCGGATCAATCAATCATGCGCTCCCCTTGCTGCGCTTGCCGGCGGCCTCGGTCGCCGCCTGGTTCGCCAACCGGAGTGCTTTCAACCGCGCGATCTTCTCGTCCACGCCGCGGTACTGGGCTTGGTATTCCGCCCAAGCTTTGGTGCCCTCCCGAGCTTGGTCTTGCTTGCGTTTGAAGCTGGCCTCGGCACGGGTCTTGGCTTCTTTCGAATTCGACACGACTACCTCCATCTACATAGGTCTGGTGTATCGAGCGAACGAAATCCCTCTATGTATGAGATAGGAAGAAAATGCTGCTTTGCAATGGATGGGACACCAAGCGTCTCAGCTCACAGCAACGAAAGCCCGGGCGCGGGGGCGCCCGGGCCCCGTCACGATCTTTGGGACTGATTACGATGCCACACGGAACGGACTGGTCGCTCCCTTGGCAAGCGGTTGCGCGGTGGAAGTCGCTACCTTCTGCACCAGGCCTGACAGTTCTTTTGTCCGCTCCGAGAAGGTATCGTACGCGCTGCGAGCCCAGGCGTTCCAAACCTCGACGAACTCCAGTGGGGTCTGGACGCTCGCGAGTTCACGCGCAAGATCGAAGCCGGTGACCGTATTTTCCTGCGCCATCTCCAGTACCTTCAGATAGCACTCCCGCGCCCCGTTGAAGGCGGTCAAAGCGCTCTGTTCGGCCCGGCGCGTTTCTTCCACAGTTGCGGCGCCCGCCTCGTCGAAGGTGCTCTTGGCCCGTGCTGCACTCTGTTCGGCGAGCCTTCGCGTATTTGCCGAAACATTGCTCATGCAGTCGTCTCCTATGATACCTGCTGCCCCTGCGCCCTATAGATAGGTAGCAAATGCTGCAGCGCAACAAGGCAGACACAAAACGTGATCTGGCGGGAGGGAAGAACCCGGCGCGGCGTGAGAGCGAGCCGCGGGCAGCAAGCCGCGGGCAGCAAGCCGGACCGGCAAAAAGGCGTATAGTCCTTTCACGCGATGATTCGTGTGATTGGTGTATAGAAGCGGAAATCTCTCACTGGAGTATTGGATGAAATCTCCGTTTGAGTTGCGGCGTCTTCCGACGCGAACCGAGCGATTGCGCTCGGAGATCGCGCAGCTGGAGGCGCGCTATGACTCCGGTGCCATGCCACGGAGCATCTACGAGGTTCTGAAGCGATTGCGCGCGGAGCTGGCAAAGAGCACCGCGGGGAACCAATGACGAATCCGCGCGCAATCGGTCACGGTCCCGCTGCCATTTCCGGTAGCTAGAGCTGCAGCGGCGGCGGCCGGGGATGGCCGCGCCCGGCCGAGCGCGGAAGGCCGGTCCCGGAAGCCGCAGCCCGTAGCCCGGATGAGCGTCGCGAAATCCGCGGGCGGGACTCGGCCGATCTCCAGGCCGGGCTCGGCTTGACAGCATTTCCTCGCGCTTCCTATATCACCGCCGTGAACGTCGACCTCATCGGCATCACGCCCAGAGGTCGCCATGGCCGGGCTTGTCCCGGCCATCCACGTTTTTGGTATATTGAAGCTCGATGGAAGCCCGCGTTCTTCGGCCGATCGGCGCAAAGGTCCGCGCCGAATCGCGAATGGCGGAGTAGCTCAGCTGGTTAGAGCAGCGGAATCATAATCCGTGTGTCGGGGGTTCGAGTCCCTCCTCCGCTACCAAATAAATCAATGACTTAGCTCAAAAACCAAAAGCGTTAGGCACTGAATAGGCACGGCTTTGAGCATCTCCTCAATTCAATTCAACTATGCAAAGGGAACTAGTGTAGCGAAACGCGCGACGCCAATAGCGCACGAGCCTTCCTGCACGCCCCAAGAGCACCAAGTGATTCGGCTACTTGACCGGACTGGCGGCTAGCGATTCTTGGGCTTTGGCAAGAGTGACGTAGTGGCTGGCGATCAGCCGATACTCAGCCTTAGACTCTGCCGTCGGTGCCATCTCCGAGAGACGCAGACACTCTTCTGCGAGGTCTCGGTATTTTCTTGCTCTTTTCAGTGGATCGGACATGACACAGCCCCAGGGCCTACGACCGAGAAAGGAATTTAGAACACCATTAGCGCTGTTCAAGCGCGAGTGCCAAAGCGGCATCTTGAGAACAAAGAGGGAACGTGTCAAGTGTCGGCTTATGGCGTTGATCGACTTAAACGAGCGGGATGTGGACAAGTGGACGCTCCGCTTGGTGATAGAGCGGGGTGCTTTGGCTTTCGAGTGCCGAACTTGCTGGCACCTTTCGCAAATCGACGTGCTCGGGCTTGTGGAGCGCTTCGGGGCGGAAGCTCTCGTATCCGAGTTAAGTGTAAAAATTGGTACTCGATCTCTCGGACAGTGTCAGATAACGGCGCATCGCGGCAACATGGATGATTGCTCGATCCGCGCCTTCGCCCTCAAGCCCCGCGCCTTCGGCGCGCCGCTAGGCGGCGTTGGGGCTTGACTGC
>DASWCW010000137.1:0-8901 GCA_036395835.1 Xanthobacteraceae bacterium | reverse complement strand
TGAGCTCCGCCGCAAACGCCAGCACGTCCTGCGGCGGCGCCGGCTCGTCGTCGGCGACGTTGAAGACGCCGTCGGCCCGGCGGTGGAACGCCGCGTCGATCGCCTGCGCGAGATCGGCGACATGGATGCGGTTGAAGATTTGTCCGGGCTTGATGACGTGCCTGGCGCTGCCTTGCCGCAGTTGCACGAGCGCGTTGCGGCCGGGGCCGTAGATCCCGGCGAGCCGCAGAATCGCGATTCGCTTTGCTGCGCTTCGCGCGATGTCTTGCCAGCCGCGCTCCGCGGCGAGCCGCGCCTGGCTGCGGGCGGATCGCGGCCGCGGCTCGGTTTCCTCGTCGACCCAGCGCCCGCCGTGGTCGCCATAGACGCCGACCGTGGACAGATAGACGGTCGTCTGCAGCCGCGGCGCGCGCGCGACCGGACCCGACAGCAATGCGAGCACCGGGTCTCGGTCTTCGGTCGGCGAGATCGACAGGAGCAGCGCGTCCGCGTCCGCGAGCGCGGCGAGGAGTTCGTCCGACGCAGTGCGGCCGTCGAATGCCAAGCCCTCGATCGGCAGCCCCGCTTGCCCGGCGAACGCTTCTACGCGCTCGCGGGTGCGCGCGGTGCCGGTGATTCGATCGTGGCGATGGCCGAAGAAAGCGAGATAATGGCGTGCGGAATAGCCGAGACCCAAACAAATCAGCTTGGGCATGGCGACCCGTCGAGCGCCGCCGCCCATTCCGCCTGCACGCCGGCGTCCGGCTCCGTCCCACGCCGCTCCGCCGCCAGCGCGCCGAGACGGATCGGCGTCAGCCTCGACAGCGCCCACACCGCGGCCCCGCGCACCAGCGGCGCTGCGTCGTCGAGCAAATGCTCGGCTTCAGCGGCAAGCGCCGGATCGCCGGAATTGCCGATCGCGATCAGCACGTTGCGCACGAACCGGATGCGGCCGGTGCGCTTCACCGGCGATTTGGCGAACAGCGCGCGGAACGCCGCGTCATCGAGCCGCGCAAGATCGGCGAGCCGCGGCGCGCGCAATTCCTCTCGGGCCACGAGCTTCGCCTCGCGGGTGGCTTTGGCGAATTTGTTCCAGGGACACACCGCGAGGCAATCGTCGCAGCCGAAGACGCGGTTGCCGATGGCAGGACGCAGCTCGCGCGGAATCGGCCCTTTGTGCTCGATCGTCAGATAGGCGATGCAGCGTCGCGCATCGAGCCGGTACGGCGCAGGGAACGCGGCGGTCGGACAAATATCGAGGCAGGCACGGCAGCTGCCGCAATGATCGGATTCCGCCGCGTCAGGCTCCAGCTCGAGCGTGGTGAAGATCGCGCCGAGGAACAGCCAGGAGCCGAACTCGAGCGATACGAGGTTGGTGTGCTTGCCCTGCCAGCCCAGTCCAGCGGCGGCGGCGAGCGGCTTTTCCATCACGGCTGCGGTATCGACGAACACTTTCGCCTCGCCGCCGAGTGCCTCGACGAGCGCACGGCCGATGCGCTTGAGCTTCGATTTGATGAGCTCGTGATAATCCTCGCCCTGCGCATAAGCGGAAATGGCACCGCTTTCCCGCGCTTTGAGAATCGCCAGCGGATCCCGGTCGGGGCCGTAATTGAGCCCGAGCATGATGATGGAGCGCACTTCGGGCCACAACGCCCGCGGGTCGCCGCGGCGCTCGGCCGTCGTCTCCATCCAGGCCATGTCGCCGTGCAGGCCCTCGGCGAGGAATTGCGCCAGCCGGGGTTGCGCCCCGGCGATCGCGTCGGGCCGCACGATGCCGGCGACCTCGAAGCCGTGCGCGCGGGCAAGCTCGCGGATCGCCCGCTTGCGGTCCGCCGGATCGCTCAAAAATCGAGATTGGCGTAGGTCGGCGACGGCGGCATCGCCGGCAGCCGGTCGGCCAGGATCGGCCGGAACGACGGTCGCGATTTCACCCGTGCGTACCAATTCTTCGCGCTTTCCTCTTCGTTCCAAGGCACGTCGCCCAGATAGTCGGCGCAGGACAGATGCGCGGCCGCCGCCAAGTCCGCATAGCTCATCCGGTCGCCGGCGAGCCAGTGCCGGGCTCGGGTCAGCCACCCGAGATATGCCAGATGATACCGGATATTGCTGCGCGCAACCCGGATCAACTGCGCATCCGGCGGGCCGCCGCCCTGGTCCAGGGTCATATAGCGCTTGAAAATTTTTTCGGCGACCAGGATCGAGCTCACCTCTTCGAAGAATTTTGCATGGAACCAGTCGGTCAGGCGGCGGACTTCCACGCGTTCGCGCGTGTCCGGCGGCAGCAGCCGGTGCTCGCGCAGCTCCGCCCCGCGGGTCTCGTCGAGATATTCGGCGATGATCTGCGGTCCCGGAACCGCCGGGTGGCCCTCCTCGACCAGCACCGGCGTGGTGCCGGCCGGGTTGAGCACGAGAAACGCTTCCCGGCGTTCCCACACGCGTTCCTCCACCAGCCGCGCAGGCATGCCGTATTCGCCGAGCACGGTACGCGCGAACCGCGAATGCGGGCAGAACGGATGATGGAACAGCGTGAGCGCCGGCGCTTCGGGTGCGGCTGCGCCGCTATCGCGGGAGGGAATCGGGGGCGTCACGGCTCATTCCTATAGGAAAGCCGTGCGAAGGGAGCAACCCGGCATTGCCCCTGGCCGCGCTTTGCGCCACAACGCGCCGATGGCGATCCCGTCCCGCCCGCCGCTTCCTCCTCGCCCGGAGCCCCAACCCCATGCTGCTCGATGTGTTCACGGCGACGATCCTCGGCATTGTCGAAGGGCTGACCGAATTCGTTCCGGTATCGTCGACAGGGCATCTGCTGCTGGTCCAGCATTTCTTCGGATTTGGGGACGAGACGTTCGGCAAGAGTTTCGCGGTGCTGATCCAGCTCGGCGCCATCCTGGCGCTGGTGACCATCTATTTCGTCCGGCTGTGGAAGATCGCGCTCGCGCTGCCGAGCGATCCCGATGCGCGGCGGTTCACGATCGGCGTGCTCATTGCCTTCCTGCCGGCGGCGGTGATCGGCGCCTTGGCCTACCGGCTCATCAAGGAAGTGCTGTTCAACGTCTGGATCGTCTGCATCTCGTTCATCATCGGCGGCATCATTCTCATGTGGGTCGACCGGATGGAGCTCTCGCCGCGCTACAAGGACGCGACGAAATTCTCGCTGCCGATGTATCTCGGCATCGGATTTGCCCAGTGTCTTGCGATGATTCCCGGCGTGTCGCGCTCCGGCGCGACCATCGTTTCGGCGATGCTGTTCGGCGCCGACCGGCGCTCCGCCACCGAGTTCTCGTTCTTTCTCGCCATTCCGACGATGCTCGGAGCCTTCACGTACGATCTCTACAAGAACTGGGCGCAGATGGGCGGCAGCAACACGTTCGTCGTCGCCGTGGGCTTCATCACTTCGTTCATCGCCGGCTGGTTCGTGGTGAAGACCTTGCTCGATTACGTCTCGAGCCACGGCTTTTCGCTGTTCGTGTGGTGGCGGATCGTCGTCGGCGCGCTCGGGCTCGTCGCGCTCGGCTTGTTCGGGTGATCGCGTTTCCCGCGCGCAGTCAGCACGAAGTGGTGCGCTGCAGACCCCGGATCCATGAGCGCGGTCGGCGAGAATATTTGGAGGTCGTGGTTATGGGTTCCGGGTTCGCGCCTTCGGCGCGCCCCGGAATGACACCGATATGATTTACGCCAGCCTTCGGCGGAACTGGCCGGTCTTGCGGAACCGCCACAGATAGGTCGGCACGATAGCCGCGAATGCGGCCGGATCGATGCCGAGCCCGGCAAGCGTGCGGCCCTCCTGCACGGCCTCCGGCGACACCACGTTGTCGCGCTTGAGGAGTTCGACTTGGTCGGGCGTGAGCAGGGGTTTGGGCATCAATTGCAGGAACAACGCCTGCAGGCGGGCGATCGCGAACGGGATCGGCACCAACAGCCTGCGCCGCTCGATGGTGGCGAGCACGAATTCCATCAGCTCCTTGAATGTCCTCGTCTCGGGTCCCCCGAGCTCGTAGATCGTGCCGGGCCTGGTTTGCCCGTCGGCCGCCTTGGCGATCGCGGCGGCGACATCGCCGGCGAACACCGGCTCGAAGCGGGTGCGGCCGCCGCCGATCAGCGGCAGCACCGGTGAGATGCGCGCCATCGCGGCGAAGCGGTTGAAGAAATCGTCCTCCGGTCCGAACACGATGGAGGGCCGGAAGATGGTCGCGCCCGGCACCGCGGCGAGCACCGCCTCCTCGCCTTGCGCCTTGGTGCGCGCATAGCGCGAGCGCGAAGCTCGATCGGCGCCGATCGCCGAGACGTGGATCATGCGCGCGCCAATCTGCGCCGCGGTCCGGGCGACCGCGCCGGCCCCCGCAGCATGAACCGCGTCGAACCGCTGGCGCGAGCGCTCGAACAGGGTGCCGACAAGGTTGATGACGATGTCGGCGTCGCGCACCGCAGTCTCGACCGAGGCCGGATGGCGCACATTGGCTTGCACCGCATGGATCTGGCCGACCCGGCCGAGCGGCTGCAAATGGCCGGCAAGCTCGGGCCGGCGCACCGCGACGCGGATGCGGTAATGGCTTTTCGCCAGCGCGCGCACCACGTGCCGGCCCAGGAATCCCGAGCCGCCGAATATAGTCACGAGCATGTCGACGTGGTGCACGGGGTCCCCTCTGCGGCGCGTCGAGCCGATGCGCCGCGCCTGTCGATTCCGCGCGAATACAGGATCGTTGGTGGGCTGTACAGGGCGGGCTGCGTCGGCCATGATGAATGCCGCGTTTCCGTTCATAAACCTATTGGGGAATATCAAAGGCTTAAGCCGGTTCAATTTCCAAGGAGGGCATCTCTAGATAGCAGAAATTTTATAGCTCACCTTCGGTTGCGGCCGGGCGGGTCCACGCTGCCGTACGGAGGGGCTTGCCCGCACCGGCACGGACGCGCGTTGACAAGGCGAATCCCCGACACTTATGTGTGCGCTGCAGCCCAGGTGGCGGAATTGGTAGACGCGCTGGTTTCAGGTACCAGTGGTGAAAGCCGTGGAGGTTCGAGTCCTCTCCTGGGCACCACTCCGTGGTCCGATATCGTCTGAATTCGTCCCAAAAAATGGAAGGATACGGCCGCTAAGGCTGGCAAATCCGTGCGCGGCCAAGTTCGCCGCACCAAAGGCCCCAACCCAAGTGCGCCAAAGAAATAGCGTGACCAGCCAATTTCGATCGTGGCGGGCAGCCACCTAGACGGCGGTTCGCCGCGGCCGTCAGCTGAAAGCCGGACCCAGAGGCCATCGTTCGCTACCCAGCAGTTGCGACGCTGAGCTGCCGGACAAGCCGGGCGGGCAGGATCGACCGGCGCGACGACCAGAAGCGGCCGACACGCCCCGACGCCTTGCACGCCTCCCAGATGGCGCGCCATCCAAAAGTCGCTCCCACGGCGCGCCGTGCCCGGTCGGCATTGGTGCCGGATAACGCGTGAGCGCCGTATTTCTCCCAGAGCCGGAGGTGAATGGCGTTGCCGATGACCGCAAGGTGGGTGAAAGCTTGCGGGAAGTTGCCGAGAAACTCGTGGGTTACCGGGTCGATCTCTTCGGCGAAGAGGCCCACGTCGTTGGCGCGGGCGATGAGGCGCTCGAACAAGTCCCGCGCCTCTTGGTCCTTGCCGAGCGCGAGATAGGCGTCCACCAGCCAGAAACTGCAGATCAAGAACGCCCCTTCTTCGCCTGCGAGTCCGTCTTCGGTGCGATAGCGCTCGACGTAATCGCCGCGGCGCAGCTCGGTTTCGATGGCGGCGACCGACCGCTCCAAGGTCGCGCGGTCGACCGGAAACCCGAGCATGGGCGCCAGGAGCAGGGCGGCGTCGGTACCGGGATGGTCGTAGGCCTGCAGGAGATGACCGCCCACAGGGTCGACCCCACGCCGCAGGATCTCCTCCTTGAGCCGATCGCGTAGCGCCGACCATTCCGGCTGGTCGCCGAGCAACCGTAGGCCGCGATCGAGCGCGACCCAGCCCATCATCTTGCCGTGGACGTAGTGACGCGGATCACGCCGTGCCTCCCAGAGTCCCTGATCCGGCTCATGGATGTGCGCGGCAACGAACGACACCAGGTATTTGATGAGGGCCCGCTCTTTCGTGTCGAATTTTCCGCCCAAGGCCGCAGTCAGATGCGCCCAGTCGACGAACTCGCCATGAACGTCGATCTTGCGCTGCTTGTAGGCGGCATTGCCAATGCGTACGGGCCGGCTGCCGCAATAACCCTCGAGGTGCTCCAGGGTCTGCTCGTCGAGCCGCATTTCCGCGCCGATGCCGTACATAACCTGGATCTCGCTGGGCCGCTGGCTACACACCAGCTTGAGAAATCGGCTGAAGCCTTTCGCTTCGCCGCTGTAGCCGAGGACGGCCAGCGCGTAGAGCGTGAAGCTCGCATCGCGCCGCCAGCAATAGCGGTAATCCCAGTTGCGCTCGCCGCCGATCCCTTCCGGCAGCGAGGTGGTCGGCGCCGCCACGATCGCGCCGGTCGGCGCATAGGTCAGCAGCTTCAGCGCCAGCGCGCTGCGCCGGACCATGTCCCGGTACGGTCCATTGTAGCGGCAACGGGCGATCCACTCGCTCCAGAACGCATGGGTGACCTCGAACAGGCGCGAGACGGCATCGGTCGAAGGCAGCCGCGAGAGGGGCGCAGGCACCACGATGAGATCGTGACGCCGTCCCGCCTCGACGCCGAGTCGGCTAAGCGCCAGATCGCCGGTGACCGAGAAACCGATACCGCAATGTAGCGCGGGACCGTTCTCCGCGAACACGCCTCGCGGCGTCGCGACGAGCCGCGCCGGCGTGCGGGCGTAGTTGATCGACGCCCGAAAGACGATATCGAACAGTACCTTTCCGGCGAGCCCTTCGATCGTGCGGATCAGCAGGCCGGGCGCGGACAGCGAGACATAGTCGTGCGCACTCGCGCCCGGCTGACGGCCGACCGGCATGTAGTCGGTAACCGAGGCCTTGCCGGTCGAGGTGGTGAACACCGTGCGCAGGATGTTGGTGCCCTCGAGATACGAGCGCTCGACCTCGAAAGTGTCCACCGGCGTGACCGACAGGAAGCCGCCCTTGCCGGCGTCGAGAAGACGGCAGAACACGGGCGGCGCATCGAAGCGGCCGAAGGCGCACCAGTCGATACTGCCGGCGCGGGAGACGAGCGCGCAGCCGTGGCAATCGCCGATAAGCGCGTAATCGCGGATCGGAAAGTACGTAGGAACGGCTCGCGGGCCACCGATGGATTGCGAGCGGCTTTCCGATGTCGGCCATCCCGCCTGGACGCACGCGCGGGTCAGGAAACTGTTGCTGCTATCAAGAGCACTCATCTTGGGACCATGTCTCGATCTAATGTTGCGCCACGACCAAAAGCTGGAGCGCCGTTGAGATGCCTCAGGTTATCGCCCCGCCGTACGCTACTCGCCAAGCACGGCGTCGTCACCGCAGAGCAAATCAGTCGGCAAGCTCAGGATTGCCCACGGCCCGTGGCAAGCTTGATCTCCCGCTGGTGGCAAGCTTGATTTCGCCCGAACGCGTGTCGGTGATGCAGACATCGCCTCGACACTCGACGCGCAGCTCAAGCCGCAGCCAGACTCGCATCAGCAATAACGACATCGCGACCCCGACCGTCATCGCCGCATAGACCGGCAGTGCATTGGGCGACAAGCTCGGAATTCCGAAGAGAACGAGCGTGTCATTGCCCCCCGGCACAAATGCCGCACCGAGTCCCATCAGCAGGCCGCCGAAGGCATTCCTCAACCAGTGGAGTCTCGGCTGCCATTCCAGGCGAAAGCTTTTTCGCTGCCAGGTCGACAACACCATTCCGGCGAGCATCGCAGCACCCAGGGTCCAGCGCTCGATCGCAGGCCAGTTTCCGTTGCCGATCAATGCCTCGACGCTCTCTTGCAGCATACCGGTAGAGCCCCACCTACCATAGGCCAGGAACAGCAAGCCGTTGGCCAATCCGATGAGCATCGCAGCCGTAGAGAGACGGTATCGCCGTGCGAGCACGAGTTCGTGCAAGCGAGCGCCCGCGGACCGCGTACGCCACCAGCGCGTGATTTCGCGGAGCGCCCACAAGAACAGCGCGATGATGATTGCCGTCGTCCAGGCGATCTGCAATCCGAACATGGTGCGCTCCGGCGACGGCGGGGAAAGCCGGGTTGCTTGCATAAGGACCGCACCGGAGACACCGCCGCAGACAAACCCGAGCAGCGTCGCAAGCATGCTCAATTGCCCGTCGGCGAGCCGCGACATGGTCGAGATGGCGCAGGCGCCGTTGACCGCTGCCCCGATACCGAAAACGAGGCCGCCGGCTACGGATAGCCACGAGAGCGACCAAGCCTCGAGATTGCCACTGGCCGACGGCATGAGCCAGAAGAAAGGCATCGTGACAGCGATCACCCACAGCACGGTCTTGCCGATGCTCGCAAGCATGTACGCGCTGCCGGAGCTGATCACCTCCGCAACCGCCCGCACGTTGCAGATGCTCGCGCGCTGAGCCGCAAATCCCAGCAGCGACGCCAGTCCGCAGGAAATGACGAGGACGCCCATGGTGATTTACCGATCCGGTGGACGGACGAGGATGGATATCCCGACGAAAAGCAACCATCATCGTGGTCACGGCGATTGTCCCGCGCATGACCTAAAATTCGGCTCCACATTGGGCTTTTTGACGTGGAACATGGTCGATCCGGCAGTGCCGTGGACAGGACCCCACCCTCGCCGGCTTCGAGCAAATGCCACAAGATGCGGCGGCGCATCCAAGCCGCGAAAGTCGCACCAACTTGCGGACCCGGTGTCGAACGCGTAGCCCCGCGCGATCCGATGGGTGCGATCGAAGTTGTCATACCAAGTACGGTCTCTCCGTCGTCATTGCCGGGCTTGACCCGGCAACCCATGCAACCCCGCCTCAAGCTGGGAAGTCGAATGAGT